>CAMBEF010000005.1 GCA_945865495.1 uncultured Bacteroides sp.
GTACTTATGCGGCGTATTCTGCCGCATTATGTACCGCTGCCAGCTCTAAGCAGCGAGAGCGTGTCTGCGTTGATTTGCTGATTTGCCCCTCATCAGACTATTTATAATAACTTATTTATAATAACTTCATTACTATGAAACTTTACAGGAGGTATAACAAAAGAATGCAAATAATGTCATCATTGCAGCAGGAAGCTTACAACTATATCAAGAATCTGATTCTCACCAATCAGTTGGATGTTAATTCTCTGTACTCGGAGACGAAACTCTCAAAGGAGCTTGGAATATCGAGGACGCCTATGCGTGAAGCACTTCAGTGCTTAAGCCAGGACGGATATATCACTGTTGTTCCGAGCAAGGGATTCCGTATAAGACAGCTTAATCAGAAGGATATGAAGGAAACTATACAGATAAGATGCGCTATAGAAGGCTTCTGCACACAATGTCTGGCTGCGGATGTTAATACCGCAAGAGGTCAGAAGACTATACGGGAGCTTGGTAATATCCTTGAATTGCAGCGACGCGCTGCCGATGATGATGATAATTATGAGACATTTATAGATTATGACCATCAGTTCCATCTGCTTCTGGTCCAATATATAAAGAATGAAGAGGTCAACCACATTTTCCAGAGGTTAATGTATCTGATAAGACTTACTTCGCAGTCCGCCCTTGCTGTAGAAGGACGTGTTACCGGCACAATGGACGAACACGCGAAGTATTATGAATATCTTAAGAATGGCAATGGCAATGATGCTTACAAAGTACTTATCGACCATCTTATGATGCCGCTTAATGTTGTAAAAACTACAAAGTAGTATTGGCGGCAGTATTTATCAATGCCCTGCGCCTTCTCCTGCAAAGTATTCCTTTACAAGCTTTACTACTACACCGGAAAGCAGGAATACGGCAATCAGGTTAGGTATCGCCATAAGCCCGTTGAAGGTCTCCGCAATGCTCCACATAAGTCCAAGATCCATCGTTGCTCCTACGATTGCAACAAGTGAATATACAAGCATAAACGGCTTGTTCACCCCGGTCCCGAACAGAAACTCTATACATCTTGCTCCATATAAGCCCCAGCCTATAATTGTTGAGAATGCAAAGCAGCACATTGCCACTGCCGTGAATACCGATACCCAGCTTCCGTAGGTAGTGGTAAATCCGAGAATCGTAAGCTCTGCTCCCGCCGCAGCGCCATATTCGACAGGCACTCCGCTGCAAAGGATTACCAATGCAGTCATGGTACAGATTACGATTGTATCAACAAACACTTCAAATATTCCAAAGAATCCCTGCTTAACCGGCTTTCTTGTATCCGCACATGCATGCGCTATCGAACCTGTACCAAGTCCTGCCTCATTAGAGAAGATTCCTCTCGAAACACCCTTCTTCATGCTCATAAAAAAGCTCCCCACAGCGCCTCCTGTGATTGACGCAGGATTGAAGGCTCCTTCAAATATTGCAGCAAACACTCCCGGAATATTGCGGTAATTCAATACTATTACTCCGAGTGCAAGCACTATGTAAACCAGAGCCATAAACGGCACAAGCTTCTCCGTTACCTGACCTATACGCTTAACTCCGCCGAGCAGGATAAATGCAAGTACAACTGCAATAACAATTCCTATGATAAGATTAACTGTTCCGACAGCATTGGAGGATATAACATTGTAATTATAAAGTGCCGTATCAATCGCCGTAGTAATTGTATTCACCTGTGTTGCATTACCTGTTCCAAATACCGTGAGCACACCGAATGCTGCAAACAGATACGCAAGCCAGTGCCAGTTTTTACTGAGTCCGTTCTTAATATAATACATTGGGCCGCCTACAAGCTCACCCTTCTCATTGGTCTCCCTGAAATGCACCGCAAGTGTTACCTCTGAAAACTTAGTACACATTCCAAGCACAGCCGATACCCACATCCAGAATACCGCACCCGGACCGCCTATCGCAATTGCGCCTGCTACTCCTGCTATATTACCCGTCCCAACAGTTGCAGCAAGTGCAGTGCACACCGCCTGAAACGGGGTCATTGCTCCGTCAGACGCATCTCTTTTACGCAGCATTCTTCCTATTGTCACCTTCATCGCGTAAGGAAACTTTCTTATCTGTATAAAATGTGTTCTGCAGCTTAATACAAGGCCGACACCGATAATGCATATCATTGCCGGTATACCCCAGATAAAATTATTAACCGCTGAATTTACCGATTCAATTACTGATAACATACTATAAAAACCTTTCTAAATTAAGATACTTAAGCAGTTTAACAGAGAAACTAAATTTGGGCAAATTTTTAATAAATGTATCATGTTTTGATTAACTTTGATATGACACATTGCACGTTTTATTGTATAATCACTACAAACACTGTTACGCTTTGGGATTGGAAGGGGAGGAGAATCTTTTATGCGTTTTGCAATTGTTGATGATATTCCTGCCATGCGGCAGGAACTTAAAGATGTCATATATGAGTACTGCCGCATTGCAGATACCGGAGCCGATATCTGCTGTTTTGACAAAGGTGAAGCATTTATCGAGGCATTTGTTCCTTACAGCTATGATATAGTTTTTATGGATATATATATGAAAGGCATGAATGGAACCGATGCTGCTTCTTTAATGCGGCAGTCCGATAACCGCGTTATTCTGATTTTTCTTACATCAAGCCATGACCACATGGCAGATGCATTCAATGTACATGCATTCCACTATATTGAAAAACCATTATCTAAAGAGCGTGTGTGCAGTTGTCTGGATGATGCGTTCAGGCTTATTCCGCATGATGAAGCATATATAACTTTTACGTCGGGTAATGTTAATGTACGCCTTGATTACAAAGATATAGTATTCATAAAGGCAGACCGCCATTATACAATTATATGTGACTGCAGCAATAATATTTACCAGCCGTATATCTACTTTACCGCACTTACCAAACCCCTTATTGGTGATGAGCGCTTTTTGCAGTTAAGCCGCGGGATTCTGTGCAACATGGATTATATAACGGGCTTTTCAAAAGACTGCTGTAACCTCTCCAATAATACCTTTCTCCCAATAACTATACGCAACGCCAAAAAGCTGGAGCAGGAATGGCGTAATTATACTTTTGACAAGCTGCACCGATTCGTCGACAGATAACATGATTTTTCTCCAGATTTTATCTCATTTTATGACCGGAGGTTTACATGAATTACATATCATTACTTTTTCAGTTTTCTGTTTTAATACCGTCAGCATTTTTATGCTACCTTCCCATGAGGCATCAGCTGCGCTTTCCGGCATGGAAGATTCTTATTTCATTAACGCTTATTATGTGTGCGCTCATTCCCTCATGTGCTGCATTATCAAGACTTCTTGGCAGCGATTCAAATTACATAATGCTGCCCGTAATGGCTCTTATGTTTTTTTGTATAATCACACTCTGCATACTTCTGCAGCGCAGAATCTTGCCATATTTCTTCTTGCATCGGCGCTTATGTCATTTCCGGCTGACTTCTCACTTGCAATTGATGCGTTAATTCATCCTGACGGCACAATGTATTCAAGCTGTATAGTTGCAACAGGAACCCAGCTTTTATTAAGTATTATCTTTGTCATTATATCAGGCTGGTTCATATACCAATACATGGGACGTCTTGTAGACTTAATACCTAACCCGGCAACATGGGCTGCAATGATTCCGATTCCGGTTATATTCACACTTATCAATATTGAAATACGTCCTCACTATTATTCAACACTCTACACAAACAGGATATTTGAAATATATATATTTATACTGATTATATGCCTGATGCTGATGATCATATTCTATGCCAGTTTCTACCTCATTGCCATGGATATGGTCAAAAATTCACAGGAACGTGAACGCATGCGCCTTCTTGAGATGCAACAGCTCCAATATCAGAAGCAACAGGAATATATTAGGGAAAATTCGCGGCTGCGCCATGATTTCCGGCAGTCGATTGCCGTAATCAGGAATCTTGTACAGACCTCCAATTATGACGCACTCAACGACTACATCAAAGACTATACGGACAATATTCCACACAATGATACTACATCATACTGCAATAATATCTGTATCAATGCCCTCCTGAATTACTACTCGGATGTAATGTCCCGCAATAATATCGAACGCAGCTGGAAGATCGAACTGCCTGATAATCTTTCAATAACGGATACTGAACTGTGCGGCATGCTTGGCAATCTTCTTGAAAATGTCTGTAGTGCATGCACAACTGTCACTGACGGGCCACGCTACCACAACATGTCTGTCTGCATAATGCATGGTGATGAGCTCTACATTGTATCAACCAATAATTTTGACGGCAGGACTAATTTTCATGACGGCAGCTACCATTCAACCAAACCCGGAGCATTTGCTGCCAGCCAGTGCGGAATCGGCCTGGCGTCTATCCGCACAACTGCACAAAAATATGGCGGTATTGCAAGATTTCACAATACCGCCAATGAATTTTTCACTGATATAATGTTCAAAATATAATGATTATCTTATGTTATATCTACTTTCAAACTCTTTCACCTGCACAGGCTTTGAGAAGAAATATCCCTGGAACATATTACAGCCCATATCTTTGAGCATATGAACCTGTGATTCCTTCTCAACGCCTTCTGTTATTACTTCCATTCCAAGCTTTCCCGCAAGACTGATTATACTCTCAAGGATATCACGCCCCTTAAGTTCATTCTCCGAAGCACGTAAGAATCCCATATCAATCTTGAGTACATCTGCGCTTATATCCTTAAGCATGTTAAGTGATGAATAGCCGCTTCCAAAGTCATCAATCTCAATCTTGAAGCCATATTTCTGGAGGCGTCTTATTATCTCCATGTTCTTCTCAAAATCCGACATAAGTGCCGTCTCGGTTATCTCTAACTTAAGCTTGTCCGGATTAATGTTATACTTATCTGCAAGCCCCGTAAATGTCTCATATACATCAACAAGATAGAAGTCCTTGGTAGAGATATTAACCGATATGTGATACTGCGTATAACCCTTTCTCTTCCATTCTCCAAGCTTCTCGGCTGCTTTCTCCCACATATATCTGTCAAGCTTGTATATAAGCCCTGCTTTTTCAAGGACATCTATAAATACCGCCGGTGAAAGAAGTCCTCTATCAGGATGCTGCCATCTTACAAGTGCTTCTGCTCCATAAGCCTTGCCCTTATAATCAACCTGTGGCTGGAGGAACATAACAAACTCATTATTATCGATTGCTTTCTCGAACTCCCCGATTATTCGTCTTTCTTCTATTGAACGCTCGAGAAGCTCATTATTGTAATATGCAACATACTTCTGATAACTGTTCTTTATTGTTTCACTTGCGATATTAGCCTTATCACACATGATACTTACCGGCTCATCTATGTCATCAATCTCATAGACACCTGCAAATATATGAAGCTTGAATGAACTGCTTTTGAATTCTTCCTGCATAAGTCTTACACATGACATTATATGCTCTTCAATCTTATGGTCAGACGGGACAAGCATTGCAAATCTGTCATTCTGTATCCTTGCACACAGGTCCCCTTCACGCTGGTATGCCTTCATAAGCTCGCCCTGCCTTATAAGAACACTGTTGCCCTTCTCAATTCCAAACAGTTCATTGACGAACTTAAAATCACGTATATTGCTGCATATCATGCTATACTTTCTGTCCGGATTGCTGCGCAGCATCTTTCTTGTCTCTTCATAAAACTGGTCTCTGTTAAGAAGTCCTGTAAGACTGTCATGTGATGCCTTGTACTTTTCACTCTCCAGCGTTGCAATTGCATCAGATATATCATTTACAATAAAGTAATCACATATGTGATTATTCTTCTCGTCAAGAATTCTCTTGTACTCTATCTCATAATATCTCGAACCTGATGCTGAGTTAACCGGAATATCATACTTCATATAATCTTTACGCGTGTCTTTATGCTTCTCAATCCACTTCCTGTACTCAGCCTCAAAATCACCATGTGCTTTGCCGCTATGCGAGCTGTCTGATGCATA
The DNA here is from genome assembly GCA_945865495.1 of uncultured Bacteroides sp. Lineage (GTDB taxonomy): Bacteria > Bacillota > Clostridia > Lachnospirales > Lachnospiraceae > Bacteroides_F. The sequence continues at coordinate 6,035 of CAMBEF010000005.1, forward strand.
CATCACATCTGCAACATCATTGCTGTATATACATCTGCCACGATTATCAAAGCATACGATTCCACTGTTCATATCCTTAATTATGAGCGACAGCATATTCTCTATCACCTCATTCGGTACGTACTGGAATGTAAGATAATATATAAGCATTGCCATGAAGCCAAATACCGGCATTGACAGATCATATATTGAATTATTGCCTATGGTTATTATATCAAGTGTAAATGCAGCTATAAGAACCAGAAGTATCATCTCATACCTGAATCTGTAGAATCTTGATGACTCAACTATCATAGTCAGATATGCGAGCATTACCACTATAATGCCAATGTAGTTATATATAAAGTGCGCTTTATATACCAGGCTTGCCTGATTAAACACTACATTGATCGCATCCGCTGATATATTGTCAATATAAAACATATTATGCGTCCATGTATTAGAAATCATCATTACCGTATCGAACGCAGAATATACAAACATCGCTATTTTGACAAACCGCACTCCTTTGAACAGACCTGTGTAATACTGTGTGTAATACATGAGTGCTATAATAAGCCAGTCGAATATGGCATATGTAAGTCCTGCACATAATGTCTTTATCATATTACCCGGGACAAATGTATATATTGCGAATACTATTCCGCATATAAATGAACCCAATTCGTATGCAAATGTTGTCTTAGCGAGTATTCCTTTTTTCCTGAATGCCAATACTGAACATGCTCCCAGAAGAAAAATCTCTACTGCAACCAATATCCCATAAGCTATTTTCATATATATCTCCCTAGCCAAAAAACTGTTACATATTACCTATAAAATGATACTTTTTTACCTACATATTTTAAAACTATTGTCATTATTTGTAAATATCCACAATCTACAAACAAAATTCCTTATTACATTTTTTTTTGCAAATATTGCATATTTTTTTCTTCAGTGCTATTATTAGCCGATATGAATATGGACAAAATTCGGCACAGAAATGGAGGCCAGCTATGAAAATATTTTTTTATGCACTAAGAAGCTATGATGAACTTATTTTTGTTAAGAAATTCCACGAACAGTATTCCTTTGATTATGATTATACGGAAGAATATCCTTCGCTTGAGAATGCACATCTTGCAGACGGCTGCGAAGCAATATCAATCATAACCAACACAATGTACCCGGAACTTCTTGATGAGTTCTACAAACACGGTGTCAGATACATCTCAACAAGAAGCATCGGCTATGAACATATGGATCTTGAATATATGCACAAACTTGGTATGCGTGGCGCACATGTAACCTACTCACCTAACAGTGTTGCCAATTATACGATAATGCTTATGCTTATGGCATGCCGCAATGTACCATTTATAATGCGTCACGCCGAAGAACAGAATTTTACACTGAAAGGCAAGATGGGAAAAGAGTTATCCACATCTACTGTAGGCGTAATTGGAACAGGTAAGATTGGAGAAACCGTAATACGCCATCTTGCAGGATTCGGATGCCGTATTCTTGCATATGATCCATATCCGAAGAAGTCTCTTGACGGCATCGCAGAATATGCTGGTCTTGACAGAATATATGCTGAATCTGACATTATAACACTTCATGCCCCGGGTGCTGCCGAGAATCATCATATGCTTGATTCCACAGCATTTGGCAAAATGAAAGACGGCGTTATCATCGTTAACGCCGCCCGTGGTTCACTTATTGATACTGCTGCACTTATAAGCGCCATTGAGAGCCGTAAAGTCGGTTTTGCAGCTCTTGATACATTTGAGAATGAGACAGGCCTTTATTATCTTGACCACGAATATGCCATAATGGATAACCACAACCGTGCAATCCTTAACTCATTCCCTAACGTAATACTTTCACCTCACATGGCCTTCTATACAGAACAGGCTGTATCTGACATGGTGGGCAATTCAATTCTCGGACTACTTGCATTTGAGAAAGAGGATGATAATCCTTTTGAGGTAACTCACTGATACAATGCTTTATTGTTCATTTTTATTAACAATATAAGCTGCAACTGCATGATAGGCCGGGAATAATACGCCTGCTACCGGCCATATTATCCAGCTTCTGTCCCATCGGTTGGTTACAAAGCTGAGACACAGATATATTGCTGTTGCAACAAGCCAGTATACGGTTGTGGATGTTGATGTCTTTCTGTCAGTCCTTTTAGCGCTCCTTGTATAATCACCTTCTTCAAGCAGCTGATTGACGGCAGACATCTGCATTCCGCCTTTGACGAAGAAAAATACACCGACTGCCACAATGGCAAGAAGCATCCCGACCGAGCATATTATCATAAAATCATCTTCTTCATTCACTGCAATTGCCATAAACATCGGTATTACCGAGCATATACAAAGCACCGTTCCGACAACCATATCCCTTACATATCCATCGTGAATCTTGCTCTTATAATCTTTTACCATTCCGGTAACGCCATATTCGGTCTCAATCTCTTCACTTTTTATGAACTCATACTGTTTAAGTTTCATTCCATTCATAATGAATATACCGACCGCAGACGCTACAAGCAGAATCAATACACACACTCCTGCTCCGGCAGCCATATTTTCACTTATTCCGCCAATCTGCATATCATTTGCAGATGCAAGTATCATAAGAACAACAGGAGATACTATGCACATCATTACTCCGAGACCTATAGCCGGTGCGGTCTGCCTTGTAAGACTAAGGTAATTGTTGGCGTCCTCCATACTTACTTTATGCCTTACAGCCTCTCTGTTTTTATCCGCCTCAGTACCTTCCGTTCTGTCTTTTGTTCCGGCTCCCGGCTCTTCTTTGCTTTCCAACCTTACGGCTGACGGGATTTTGTCCCCCAGTATTACTTCATCTGCTTTGTACCCCGTATACTCCGAATACTGCTCTTCTTCGATATCATCTTTAATAAGATAGTCTGTTGTTACACCGAATATCTCACTAAGCTTTAATATCTTATCCAGATCAGGAACAGACTGTGCTCCTTCATATTTGGAAATCGACTGGCGGCTCACTCCGAGTCTCTCAGCCAGTTCTTCCTGCGACCACCCGTTTTTCTTGCGCAGGTTTATAATCTTGTCTGCCAATATCATAATAATCCTCCATTACACAGGCACTATGTGCCGGGATATTTTTCAGTTAGTATGCATCTACCTGTTACAAAAACAATATCATTTTTCCCGGTTACATGCTATATATCATCACTTACAATTTGTCAACCGGTGGTTGCACATGCGTAAAAACGGCTGTTGCGCCCATATTTAACACTGGACGAACAGCCGCTCATTACAATTCATATATCATTGTGCATTACTGCATATATAATATTACTCAATATCTAATATTTATATGCCGGTTACTTACATCTTGTTTCCCTTAGAGCCTCCGAAGCTTGCCTGATTAAGTATATTAGTATCAAATGTAAATGTAAGACTTTCTTCTGTACGCTCTCTCTTAAGAGCAAGCTGTATCATGCGGTCAAGCAGCTCCTTATACGGAACTCCTACAGGCTCCCACAGATAGAATGCAAGTGAACCCGGTATTGTATTAATCTCATTGAAATACAGCTTATCTGTATCAGCATCTATCATAAAGTCGATTCTTGATACGCCGTTGCAGCCAAGCGCCTTGAATGACTTAACCGCAAGCTCTCTTACCTCTTCCCTCTTTTCAGGTGTAAGCTCAGCAGGGATCTTACGTGATACGCTTGCCATGCCCTTAGAACCGCTTCCTTTGGCATTGCTTACGTATTTGTCCTCATAGCTTAAGATGTCCTTTGTATGAAGAGGCTCCTCACACTCAGATGCGATTGCATCATTCTCATCACCGAGAACTGAGCAGTTAATCTCTCTTAAGTTCGTAATTGCATGCTCAACGAGAACCTTTGTCGCATATCTGAACGCATCATCTACAGAATTGGCAAGCTCAACACGGCTCTTGGCTACACTGATGCCTACACTTGAGCCGAGGTTGACCGGCTTGACTATTACAGGATAACCGAATACCTTTTCAATGTCATTCATCATGCCTTCCATATCAGCATAATCTGACAGTGTGTACAGGCGTGCATCTAGGACAGGTACATTGCTTTCCTTAAGAACAAGCTTTGTTATGTATTTGTCCATGCCGATTGCCGATGCAGTAACGTCACAGCCTACAAACGGAATTCCCATCGTCTTAAGATATCCCTGGAAGCCTCCGTCTTCAACATTTGTTCCGTGAACTACAGGGAATGCCACATCAATTCCAACTTCAACATTCTTACCAAGCTTCTTCACAGGATACTGTACAAGCTTTACCCTGCCGTCCTCATTGATCATTATGACACGCTGCGACTTCTTAAGAAGCTCATCAATATTCTTATATGACTCAATATCACCTATTGAATCACCGATATACATCTCGTTATTCTTAGTCATATAGACCGGTATAACATCATACTTGTCAGTATCCATGCTCATATATGCCTGAATTCCCGATATTACAGAGACCTCATGCTCAACGCTCTTGCCGCCAAACATCATTGCTACTCTTGTCTTCATTATTACATCCTCCATATATTAATAATTGTCAGGAAGGTCATTCTCAAGCAGGATGTACCTGTGTCCCTGACCTTTGATTGCATATGCATATGACAGTGCTTCTTCAAGCTTGTCGAATGACTGGCACTTCTGCGGTGTGAAGCCTTTGCTTAATACGCCTTCTTTGATTGGCTCTGTATGCTTTTTGCCGACCAGAAGTATATAATCACAACAGTCTGCCGCATAAGTACCGAATTTGTAATTGTACTCTTTTTCCTTATCACCAAGCTCTACCATCCCCGGTGTTATAAGAATTCTTATTCCGTCAAACATTGCAAGTGTCTCTACCGCTGCCTTGGAACCAACCGGGTTAGAGTTATATGCATCATCTATTATCGTTACCTGTCCGTGCTCTCTCATCTGCATTCTGTGAGGTACCGGCTGGATTCTTCTGACAGGAATCTTAAGATCTGACAGCGGTATTCCGAGTGTGTTGGCAGCTGCAATCGCACCGGCAACATTAATCACGTTATGCGCACCGATAAGACGCATCTGGAAGTTCTCTGTTGTTCCGTCCGGAGCTGTCATTGTAAATTCCGTTCCAAGCTGTGAAACCGCTATATCACTTGCGCAGTATCCGTTGCCGCTTCCCTGTGCGAAATAGAATACCTTGTTCTTATAATCCTTTGCCTTATCCTGAATATATTCGTTATCCCCGTTAAGGAACAGGATTCCGTCATCAGGAAGTGCATCCGCAAGCTCAAACTTTGTATTCTTGATATTCTCCATATTGAAAAATGTCTCAAGATGCTGCGGCCCTATTGAAGTAATAATGCCATAATCAGGATGTACAATATCACAGATCTCTTTGATATCCCCTACATGCCTTGCACCCATCTCACATATGAATATCTCATGTGTTGATCTGAGCGAACCTCTTATTGTTCTCACAACGCCCATAGGAGTGTTGAAGCTCTCAGGTGTAACAAGCACATTGTACTTCTCCTGCAGAAGTGTCTGGAGATAGAACTTAACACTCGTCTTGCCGTAGCTTCCCGTAACTCCGATAACCTTAATGCCTTCAACCGCTTCAAGCTTTCTCCTGGCATCGTTAATATAATATCTGTTAATCGCAGCTTCTACCGGATGATTGATTATATTACATACTATGTTCATAAAGAACTGCACTGACACAAGCACCATCAGTACTCCACCAAGTGGTCTTATTCTGTCTGTAAAGCTTCCGCCTCCCAATACCACAGTAAGTATGATTATTATAAATGTCACAAGCACATTGGTTGTAATCATGCGCTTAACTCTCGGCGTATATACAAGCTTCTTCTTAGTTGTCATGCGCTTCATTGCCCTGTATACAACTATTATGAGAAGAAGTGACAGATACACAAGCACATCAACTGCCGTATACGGCAGTACAAGCCTTACTATTCCGAGTATTATTCCATATATCAGCACCCACTGCATCCTTATGTTCTTCTTAAGCCAGTTGACATGCTCGCCATTCTTATATCCGTTAAGCTGGAACATATGCATATTGTAACGCAGCGTAAGGCAGAATGCCGGGATTGCAAGTAATACCGCTATAATAGTTCTGATTATCATTATCTACTCCATTCTACACAATCTGAAAGTAATTCTTCATTACATTTCTGAATACCGCCGGCTTCTCAAGGAATGAAAAATGTCCTGTTCCTTCAAGAACAACAAGTCCTGCGTGCGGAATCTTTTCTTCCATTATCTTAGCATCGCCGATTGGGGTTGCCGTATCCTTGTCTCCCCATATAAGCAGGGTATCCTGCTTAATCTTCGGCATAAGCTCTCTTAAATCTTCATTAACTGCCATAACAAGGCACTTACGCATAATCGGTGTTGCATTGCGGTAATCGGCAGAGCCCTGTCTTGAATTCCAGTCATCTATTATCTCCGGAAACAATGCATGTATCATCTTATAATTAAGGAATTTCTTAAGGAACTTATATCTCTTAATCTTAAGCTTCTGGATTGCTGTCTTCTCCGGTACAATTCCCGCACTGTCTATCAGTACGATTCTGTCTATCTCAAATGGTATGCTGTCTCTTGAAGCAAGCTTTATTATAACTCTTCCGCCATATGAATGACCTATAAGCGTTGCTTTTGCTATACCAAGCTTCTGCATAAGCTTACAGAAGAAATCCGCATATGCATCTACATTCCAGCCCTCCTTCGGCTCATCACTTCCGCCAAAGCCCGGAAAATCAAATTGTACAAACCTGTATCTGTTATCTCCCGCAAATACCGCTGCAACCGAATCATAAACTGCAAGCTCAGTTCCCCAGCCCTGCAGCATAACAACTGTCTTCGGACCATCTCCGGTAATCCTGTAGCAGATATTATATCCATCTATCGAAATGTTCATCTCTGTCTCCATATTCTGAATCTGAACCTTACATTTATTATGTAAAAAGCCACTCGTAATATAAAATTATAAGCGGCATTATTGATGATGTCAACCGCAAGAAAGCTTAATATTTAACATATTCCATATGTATATTCTATGCACAACAAAGCCGGAGATTAACTGTGTATTAACACTCTCCGGCCCTGCTTGTTCAAATTAATTATTCTACTCACCAAATTTTTGCAGAAGCAGCTTAAGTATCCTGTAAAGCTCTCCCGCATCATCCCGGTCAAGCTTAACGCAACCCGCCATCTTGTATGGCACCTCCACAGCTCTTTCCTTAAGCGCCTCTCCCTCATCAGTTATGCTTACAATAAGATTCCTCTCATCCCTGCTGTCACGCTGTCTTGATATAAGTCCCTTCTGCTCAAGCCTCTTCAACACCGGAGTAAGTGTGCCCGAATCAAGAAACAGCCTGCTGCCAAGCTCCTTGACATTAACATTCTTCTCTTCCCACAACACCATAAGCGTGATGTACTGTGTATATGTAATTCCCAGCTCATCAAGAAATGGCTTATACCTTCTTACAATTTCCTTGGAGCACGCATATAAAGGGAAGCATAACTGATTATCAAGCTTTAACGCATTATATCTGTCCGTTTCGACGTATCTGTTATCCATAGTATTATATCATCAGTCAGACGGTTCGAGGACACCATCATGAGCCTTACGCACCGCTATTGCAAGCTGACCTGAACACGATGTCGGTCTTCTGCCGCATCTGACATCTCCCAGCTTATTCTCTATCTCTTCTACCGTCCAACCGTCGAGTACCCTTTCTAAAGATTGCAGGTTGCCATCACACCCACCCATATACTTTATATTAGTGACCACATTATCATCCAAATCAAATGAAATCATCTGTGAGCATGTATTTTCCGTCAGATAATTATATCGCATATTTCCATCTCCTACAATAATTCTCTTATCTTTTCTTCTACAACATCCATGCTGTCAGTAGGCTCAAATCGCTCAACAACATGCCCTTTTCTGTCAATCAGGAACTTTGTGAAATTCCATTTAATATCTGAAGTTTCTGCATAATCCTTATGTGTTCTCTCCAACATTCTTTGCAGTAAAGGGGTGAGAGGGTTCTCCTCATCAAAGCCCTTAAATCCTTTCTCTTCCTTAAGGAATCTGTACAGCGGATGCTCATTCTCTCCATTCACGTCTATCTTGGCATAATGCTTAAATGTTATGCCAAACTTTGCATCACAGAATGACACTATCTCCTCATTAGAGCCTGGTGCCTGATTACCAAACTGATTGCACGGAAAGTCAAGAATCTCAAACCCTGCCCCATTATATTTCTCATAAATATTCTGCAGATCATCATATTGAGGGGTGAAGCCGCACTGTGTTGCAGTATTTACAATAAGGACAACCATGCCCCTGTATTCTTCCATCTTATGTACATCACATACTACGTCCTCTGCTTCAAAATCATAAAAATTCATAGCTGGTCTCCTTTTCATTGTTTAATATTAATTGTTTGTAATTTAATTGTGCACAATTTATTAATTTCCCGTATTTTTATGGTACAGTCATTATTATGCACTGCCTGCATCGTTACTTCGCAACAACGTTACTTCGCAACAACGTTACTTCGTAACGTGCACATCCAGCTGGCTGTATGGAATCTCGATTCCATTCTCTTCATATACATCCTGAATAATTCCATAAGCCTGACGACGCACTATATTACGTAGCTCCGGATTACAGTGAATAAGCATCCTGTACATAATCTGGCTCTCATCGAATCTGTCAGTTCCCTGGAACTCACATGACGTTACATTATCAAGCTTTTCTATCTTATTCCTTATATCTTCACAGATATCACGTGCTTTCCCGACCGGGATTCTGTATGATGCCGGTACATGTATTATCTGCCAGTCCGACATTACCTCAATCTGTGATATATTACGATTGCTTATCGTAACGATATTACCGGTATTTATATCGTGCAGCTTCGTTACCTTGATATTGAATGCAATTACTTTGCCAACTATGTCATTATATTTGACGACATCACCAATTGAGAAAAATTTATCCCAGACAATATATGTTCCCATCAGAAGATCCTTCAGGATATCCTGCAAAGCAAATCCGACAACAATACTTATTACACCAAGCCCCGTTATAAGTGCGCTTATATCAACTCCATTTATCTGGAGGATAAATATAACTGCCATTGCTAATATAATGTACCTGATAACCATCAGCCCCAAACCTGTGTTGGTCGCTCTTCTGCCTTCCATATTCTCTTTCATGAAAAAACGCTCTGTCGCCTGTTTGATCAGTTTCCACCCTATAACTGCAGCTATAATAGCAATAATGCTCAACCAGAACTGATAATGAGCCAATATTCCTTTTAAAATATCCATGTATATGTATGCTCCCGTTTCATGCTTATAATTAATAAAAATTTTAAATCCTAATCTATTCATTGTCAATAAATGTGGTATTATATGATTAATCATATTTTCAGGAGGATTGTGCCATGCAGCCAGCTGCAACAAGCTATCTGCACGCATTTCTGGACATTGGCGAAGCTCTTTTATGCAGCGGTGCCGAGATTTTCCGTGTCGAAGATACTATCAACCGGATGGGATATGCGTGTGGTGCATCACAGATGAATGTATTTGTAATTACATCCAGCATTGTCATAACTATGGAACTTCCCGACGGCAATGCAAGGACTCAGACAAGACGCGTCCGTTCTGACAGTGGCAATGATTTTGCCAGGCTTGAAAAAATCAATGATCTCAGCCGCAGATTCTGTGCTAACCCAATGACTGTAGATGAGTTAAGACACGAGATAGATATTATAAATTCCAAAAAGCCCTCTATCATGGGACAGCTTGCAGGAAGCATACTTGCAGCCTTCAGCTTTGCAATATTCTATGGAGGCAATATTACTGACGGAATAGTTGCGGCTGTTGCTTCTGTCATAATATGGGCTTCGCAGATATGGCTCCGCCCTGTCTGCATGAATGGTGTGACGTTCCAGTTCGTTGCCTCATTTATTGCAGGATGCTTCATATGTGCAATGAAATGCCTGTTTCCGTCACTTCACATGGACAAGATTATGATAGGCGACATAATGCTTCTTATTCCGGGACTCATGTCTACCCACGCCATACGTGATATTCTGATAGGTGACACTATATCAGGTGTCATGCGCTTCATAGAAGCCATGCTTCTCGCCGCAGTTCTGGCACTTGGTTTTATTGGAGCGATATGTCTGTTCAGATATATATAGCAAATGGAGATTAATTTTATGATTGATACACAGCTTTTTGTTCAGCTTATAACAGCCGCTGCCGGTTCGGCCGGCTTTGGTCTGCTTTTCCATATCAAAAAAAGATATATTGGGCTTGTTGGCATTGGAGGAATGATTGGATGGCTTGTCTATGTGTTCTGTACAGGCATATGGGATGGAGTTTTTCTCCCTTCACTTGCTGCCGGCTTTATTGTCGATGTATATGCCGAGATTCTTGCAAGAATATGTAAGGAAACATCAACATCATTTTTTGTGACTTCAATAATTCCTCTTGTTCCGGGAAGTACACTGTTCTACTGCATGAGCAGCATAGTAGAAGGCAATAATCACATGGCACTCATATACGGACGCGACACATTTTACTTTGCGCTCGGCATCGCCGTCGGTATGAGTGCAGCATGGTCAATATGCTATTTCGGACGTACAGTAAGGAATCGGGCAGAAGAAAGTTCTCATTAAGCAGATTTTCATTTTCTTCAATAAATCATGGGGATGCATCAGGCATTTATATCATGCCTGTTTTAGAATATCTCTTAACATATCTTCTGCCTGCGGGCTTTTTGCAAGCATACCATACTTATTGGAATATATCATACACTCAATATGCAGCCTGTCACCTGCACGTCTGGTGAGATTCTGCATAACTTTGTCAAGTACACATGACATTGTTGCTTCAAGCAGATTTCCCTGCCCTTCTGAATCTCTGTCAATAATATCAAGTGCATCTTCTGTTGTAACTGCATCAAGTATACGCAGTGCCGTATTACTGTCAGCCCCCGCACTTATTGCGGCTGCGGCAAGAAGCTCCATTCTGCAGTCGCCTTCTTTGGAGTGGGTATTCATAATTCCACCTGCCACCTTAATAAGCTTGCCAATGTGACCGGTAAGAATCATCGAATCAAATCCAAGCTCCTCTGCCATATCTATCGTGTCTCCGATATAATTACTGCATTTTACGCTTCTGTCAATATCATACCCGTATGTATTCTTAAGAAAATCTCTTCCGTAATTGCCGGGTGTTACCGCAACCGATGCAATTCCGAGTGCGCGTTTCTGCCTGAGTTCAACACGGATTGTATCAAGAAGTGCTTTTGTACTCATAGGCTCTACAATTCCACTCGTTCCAAGAATTGATATTCCACCCTCTATTCCAAGTCTCGGATTAAATGTATTTGCCGCGACTTCACGTCCCTCAGGCACAGAAATTTCAACCCTGATAACACCTTTGTAATCGCATATATCCATAACCTCAGCAACCTCATCTGCAATCATCTTTCTCGGAACATGGTTAATTGCAGCATTTCCCACAGGCTGGTCAAGCCCCGGCTTTGTCACACGACCCACACCGTTTCCTCCGTCAATTATTACTTTGGCATTGTCATTACTGCTGTCATTACCCTGCATTGCATAAGGCTCCATCGTCACCAATGCACAGACATGTACGCCCGTTGTAATATCGGGATCATCACCGCCGTCTTTTATCACCGCACAGCTCACCGAATTCTCATTCATTACTATATCTTCTATCTGTGCGTTAAATACTATTCCCTTAGGTGTCTGTATACTTATTGTCTCTTTTCTTCTTCCTGTCAGCAGCATATAGCATGCAGCCTTTGCCGCTGCTGCCGCGCAGCTTCCGGTTGTGAATCCGTATCTCATAGTCACCCTTTTTCTAATGAATTATTTTTGTCACATGAAAATCACAGCAATCATTACCCTGCGCCAGTGTTTTGGTACGATGCAGCTGACCTCCTTCATTGCGATAATTTCTCTCATCCATATTACATAGGCACGGAACAAATTCAAAGCAGTTCTCACGTTTGCCAAGCTTACATATGCCACATTCCGTATATGTATTGTAAAATTCATCTACACCCTTTTCGTAACAGAACTTCCAGTCAAGCTCATACGTTGAGGTCTGGCTTGCTATGCTTTCTCTCACCTTTTTATCCTGAACCTTATCTGTAAACAGGACACATTTTTTATTTTTGTGTACATTAACGATAAATGGCGAATCAAAGACTGCGGTTACCATTGTATCTATTACATCGGGTGTTATCATGGCCGGTTCTGCCTTATGTAACGAAAATACAAATGCTGCTATATACAGATTCATCTCTAATGAGCTGCCTCCTATATCCGGTGTTCTTAAAAGCATCGCCTTGTATTCCTGTTTTACTTTTTTCCTGTATCTTTTCATATCCATCTTTGGATATATCATCGAAAGCCTTGCTAATGCAGTCTTGAAACATAATAATTCTACCGCTTTTGCATAAATTCCGTATTTTAACATATGCATTACCTGTCCTTTTTTTACATGTTACATGCATTTTCCTCATTACTTATCATAATTGGCATCATACAGATATCCGTTCTGAGCCTTCTCCCATTCAGTCATGACTGTACCTCCTCAAGCAGCCTGTCTATCTCCTGCCAGCCACTGCATCTTACAAACCTGTCATCAGGAAGCTCTGCCTGCCTGTTCCATGGGCGGTCAAAAACCGCCACCTTACATTTGTCAAAATGCATGACGTGTTCAAAGGCCGCAGGTGAATCCTCCACTGCAAAATCAAAGGTCATGCTGTAAAGCTGCTCCAGTGTCATATTGTATGTATAATCCTGTTTGAACATTTCACGTCCGTATTTGTCCACACAATAAAGCGGAATACGCTCAAGATTGTGCTCATCAAGCCACTGCCTTGACGGTTTGTATGCATCGAAAGGTCTTCCCGTAATCACAAAGACCTCATGTCCTTCATCCACCCACTTATTAATTGTCTCTGACGCCCCGGTAGTTTCCTCATAACTCAGCAGATTGTCAGGAATATGCCCTGCCTTCATCAATTCATCATACTGCTCGTCACTTAAGTCAACTGACCTCAGGAGATTAAAAAACTGAACCTGCCGGTAAGGTACATCAATTCCAAACATTTTCCTGGCAATCTTCGTGAAATAAAGAGCTGTCTCACATATTACATCATCAAAATCTATATATATCTTCATTGTATCTCCTTTTAATGCATACCATACACCAGCGCATTACATATCGCCGCCGCGACATTACTTCCGCCCTTACGCCCCCGGTTCACAATATGCGGAACATCACTCTGTATGATAAGCTCTTTGGCTGCCTCCACATTAACAAAACCTACAGGAACACCGATTATGAAAGCAGGCGTGAATACTTCCTCCTGCATCATCTCATGCAGACTTATAAGTGCCGTAGGTGCGTTGCCAATTGCAAATATCACCGGCCTGTTAAGGGCTGCTGCCCTCTCCATGCTTACCGTTGCTCTGGTAACACCTCTGCTTTTTGCCTCAGCCGCCACATCTTCATCCGCCATAAAGCAATGTACCTCTCCTCCATATCCGGCAAGGCGTTTCTTGTTAATTCCCGCCTTTGCCATGTTGGTATCCGTAACTATGTGTGCGCCGTTCTTTATGAGATTTCTTGCCTTTTCAACTGCATTTTCCGAATATACCAGAGTATCAGCATAATCAAAATCTGCTGTCGTGTGAATAACCCTTTTCGTCACCGGCTCCTGCACCGCATCAAGGACTATTCCACGCTGCTCAAGCTCTCTTCCTATAATCTCAAAGCTGCGCTTTTCTATCTCATCCGGTCTGACATATTCTATGTGTGTATTCATGTAAAGCTCCTTAAAATGTTATTAATTGAGATACTTTATATTCTCCCCTGTCACAAGCGGATACTTCACTATATCTGTGCCATCAAGATTCTCTTTATGCATATCGACTGCCGTTATCTGATGATTCTCATATGTTGTGTAGTAATATATGCCCTTGTCCGCATTACAGCATGATGTGTAGAGCGTTATCTCGTACTTGCCGTCTGCCACTTCACAACAGCCTCTCTGCTGGTCTACGCTGTTAAGGATATGGAAGAACTGGCTTACGCTCTCATTCTCGGATGTTCCTGACTTAGAGTTCATCTTTACAAATGCCACTCTTGCAAATCGTGATTCTGACGAAAGGTCTCCCGGAAGTCCGATAGCACCCATACCACGGCTGTATGTGCAGAGTGAAAGCCTGTCCGAAAAATTACATTCCGGCTGCTTCGGAGAAAGCTTCATATAGTTATTGAGCTGGAACATCTGCAATGGAAACGGTGGATTGTTGGTAAGCACTCCGACAGGATTATCGTACACATGAAGTCCGTCTGTCATCGACTCAACAGTTACAGCCTCATTCTTATCTGCAATTATCCAGTGAAGCTGCGCCGAAGGAAGCTGTTCGCTGAACGGTGTACCTACAAGATTCATTCCTGCAAGCTTCTGCCTTGCCTCACTTACACTGGCACACTGTGCAAGTATCCATGGGATGAATTCATACTGTGCAACATTCCAGACGCCATCCTTTACATCCGCATACACCGCGTTGCCTACAAAGTTAAGTCCTGCCATTCCAAGACCCTTTTCATTAATTGCATCATAATAAAGCGGATACGTCCCGGCTACATGAGCCATTCCGATTATCGCATAATGATTGTCGAGTTCTCCCATATGTCTGAATGTGAATTTGTAATTACGAGGTGTTATTGTTACATCATCCCCATATGAAAATTCATAATCAAGCGTCCTTCCAAAATAAAAATCTTCTGTCTTATACGTTGCTGCCGTACACATATCTGCCTCCATTTCTGCATATTAATCCAGGTTCCTGAACGCTGAATATAGATTAATATGACTTAACACTCTTAAAATACTGAATCAGTATGTCTTTTATATAATTATATCGTCTGGCATAGGAATTTTCCACTCTTATAAGTTCAAAACCATGCCTGCGGCATATCTCGTTTTTCTTGGCATCTCTCTGCATGACGATATCATTTTCCTGATGCTCTTTGCCGTCCAGCTCTATTGCAAGAATCGGAATATCCGTCCCCTTATATTCCTGCTCATATACAACAAAGTCAAATCTTCCGCTGTAAAACAGGTCATTATACTCAGTATTACCGTCAAATACATGTGCAATACTTACTTCACGCTGCACAACGCACTTACGGTTGGTATTAAGGACGTTATCCAGCGCATGATTAAGCGTAGTGAGAAATGCTGCCTCCGTCTGTGTGCTGTACGGCTTGATGCCGAGCGCCCTTGACGAATTCTCCCTTGGCGTAACCTGCGACTCTCCGTTGCTCTTTACATAACTGACAAGCTCGTATATATCATCCTGACCTTCGCTGTGAAGCCTCTCAAGCTCACGGCTGTTGGACAGCACGATTAGCTGCTCCCTTGCCCTTGATGTTGCCACATTTATAAGCTCCCTGTTATTCTTAAGCCATTCATAAGTGCAGTGGGCTGTATTCGGTGTAAGTGCAAGTGAAAACAGCACAACATCCTTCTCATCTCCCTGAAATGCATGCACAGTTCCGCACGTAACATTGCCGATGCCGTTTTTCTTAAGCTCCTCGTTAATCAGCTCCTTCTGGTTGGCAAACGGTGTTATTACTCCTATGCTTTTATCACTGTTTTTAAGCGCATACTTAACAATCTCCTCAGCCTCCCGCGGTGCCGTATTTCTGTAATATGACGCATCGTCCTCTACATCCATGAATACAAGCGGCTTTTCCTGCGTGCTTTTACTGTCTATCACAAGCTTGCCATTGTAATATTTTTTATTATTGAATTCTATTATCTTCCGGTTGCATCTGTAATGGTGGCTCAGAAGAATCTCCTCACTCACGGCATCGCATGCCAGATATGTCTTGTAGATTGAATTCTTAATGTAATCATATTCGTCCGTAATTCCGTAAGCCTTCCTGAGTGCCGCATTGTCGATAGGATTCAGCAGTATGACAGGACTTAGCTGCTGCGGATCACCTACAAGTGTAAGATTTCTGCCGCGGATAATCGGAATAAGTGACATTGCAATATTGCCCTGACTTGCCTCGTCCATTATCACCATATCAAAATATGTGCCGGGACTTCCAAGCTTATGTGCAGATATTGATGTTGTCGCTATTATTGGAAATATCTTCTGAAATTTTTTAAGATTTTCCTCTTTGTTAAGATAAGCATTGAACTGCTTTACCTTTTCAGCTTTATCATCACAGTATATTATCTTCAGCAGATCTTCATTCTTTGGCTCACTAAGCTTTTTGATATATCTGGCAGAGGTATAATAAAGATATTTTTTAAATTCATCCTCATCCTCCATAACAAGCTGCAAAGCCTCTTCGTCCGTTACCTCTCCTATATCTGCAAGTTTCTTTTTTACTGTCTGCAGCTGAACGCCATACAACTGCGTCTGAAATGCAAGATGCCTGTTAACCTCCATCAGCTTCTCTATTGCCTCTTCACGCTCCAGAAGCTCAAGCCTCTTCTCATGGCGGTGAAGAAGCGCCGTCAGCCGCTTTGTATTTTCAATCTTATCATCCCTGTTGCGCTCTAGTGTGCTGTCATATATTCTTATCGGATTGGTCTGCTCATACAGCCTTTTCATATCTTCAAGCGCCTTAAGCACCATCTCATCATTGCCAAGCCTTATAACCGGAAATGGAATCATTCCCTTGTTATGATACGCAATATTCTTTAATTTCTCGCATACGCCGTCTATCGGATGATTATTGTATGATGCAAAGAGCACCGTCTTATCATTAAAAAATGCAGTTACAAGCGTGTTAACAATTGTGTTGGTCTTGCCCGTTCCCGGCGGCCCCTGTATATATGCAAGCGGATATTTCATTGAATTATGTATTGCAAGGAGCTGGTCAAGATTAATCTTCCTGTCAAGAAGCGTTATCGGATAGTCCTTTCGCCTGTCTACCTGTTTTAGGAGTTCCCCAAAGAATGCCTTTATCGGAATCGTAACTCTGTCCTCGCGGTACATCTCACTGATTGCGGCATATTCCTCATGAAGATCCAATATGTTATTGCGCCCTATTGCAATAAGATAAGGCATATCGTCAACACCGTTTATCTGTGGATTGGAAGCTGTTATTCTGTCCTTAATAAGCTCCTCATTCCTGTCAAAATCCTTCAGCAGCTCATAATCATCAGCATCTAAGAAACGATGGATGCTGCATTTGCTCTCAGGTCTGTCCTTATCCAGCACAAATTCTGTACATATCGTGACCTCTTCATCCTGACGCAGCGTTCTTGCGGCAACATCAAGCCTGAGTTTCCTGTATGCAAGCACATACAGCCCTTTTGGCATATGAATACTTATTACATTTATTGCAAGCTGCTTTATATTGCGGTTCATTCCGCCATGCTTTGCCGCATACTGAAAGTTATTTACAATCTGCCCGAACTGCCCTTCATTAAGCTTCATGCTTCCCGTCCACTCTCTGTCGAGATGGTCAATCAGTGCGTAGTCAGTCTTATAAGGCGTTGAATCAAGCCTGTTACAGTCTGCCAGATAATTAAGTATCTTAAGATTGGCTGCGTTATCAAATATACTCTTATACTTAACCGGATTAATGCAGATATCCTCTATGAGCTTTTCATTTACATCAAAATAAGAGCCATCAAGCACTGATGATGACAATATTGAGTCTATATAAATCTTAAGTTCTAAGGTTGTCAGCCTTGCGAGGTGCAGTCCCTGAACCTTCATTGACCTGTCACTTGTGTCAATGTTCATAATCCCTATCCAGTACTTTGTCACCTCATCCTGACCATTCCGGTATTCAATACTGAGCCACTTGCCCTCATGAATTGCACGGAATATATCGCGGCATACTGTATTCATGGCTGTCTCTCCTGATGTAATGGTGTCAGATAAATGCAATCATATATAGTGGCAGTGTGATTATTCCATCTTCGCTCACTCCTGTGTTGCCGTCAACAAACTTATACCCATAAGGGATATCTTTATTATTCTTTAAAAGCGCTTTTAGTGAATTAGCCCGCGTATTCCCGCTCTTTACCTCAATCGGTATAACTTTTCCGTCTTGTTGGATAATAACATCTATTTCTCTTTTAGTTGTCTCATTTTTATAAAAATATAACCGGTACCCTTTCTTAAAAAGAGCATCTGCTACTGCACATTCAAATATTCCGCCCTTTGTGCTGCCTGCCAAAGTATTTTCAACAATATGCTGTTTTAATGAAAGGTCCTTCATTGCCATAAGCAGTGATAAATCTGTTGTGTATGCCCTGAAAAAATCATCTCTGGAATAATCATCCAGATCAAATCTTACATCTGTCACAAGTCTGGATAAATGTACCATATCTGCACGAAGCAGCCACTCAATACTTGAATAATATTTTTGTGCTCTTCCGCCATGCTCGACTTCTTTATATTGAAATTTATGATTCTCTTTATCAAGCAACTGCTTTGCAACCGAAAGGTAACATTTTTCAGCTTTCACCTTCTCTTCGGCAGTTGCATAGTGTGCTATGTCATACTGATATCCCTGTAACAGACTACGCTGCAGCCTGTCAACTTCCCTGAAATCCCTTGTATCTATATACTTCTGCACCACCTCCGGCATGCCGCCTGTTGCAATATACTGCCTGTAATAATTCATCATACTTGAATTAATTGCTTGCGGTATGACCGTCTTTGAAGCCATATATCTGCGCAGATTATCTATCATATCTTCTGCAATTCCCATCCCCCAAAGGAACTCTTCAAAATCCAAGCCATACATTCTCATATAATCAACATACCCAACAGGATAAGAAGATGCACGTTTATAATCAATTCCAAGAAGTGAACCTGATGCAATAACGTCAAACCTGTTGTCTATTGCCCAGAATTTAAGTGATGTTATTGCTTCCTGACACTCCTGTATCTCATCTAAAAAAATTAAAGTTTTCCCCGGTATTATTTTCTTTTCAGGAAAACGGAAACGCATAGCCATAACCATGTTTTCTACAGTGAGATCACCGGCAAAAATATCCACCGCTGAAATCATCTGCTTAAAATTTATTTCAACCAGTTCCTCATAATTTTCTTCTGCAAACCGCTCAATTATATATGTTTTCCCTGTTTGTCTCGCTCCCTGGACAACAAGGCATTTCTTCTCCTTGGTGTCAGCCCAACTTTTTATAAATGCTGTTGCTTTTCTTTTTAACATAAAACACGTCACCTCATATCAACAAATAAAATGCAGCAAACGTAATATATCGACATTTTGGAATGTTAAAATGTATTCTAGATCAACATTTTGGAATGTTAAAACATTTACTATGTCAACATTTTAGAAAATTATATCACCGATTAAAATGCATTTAAAGTAGTCACTGCTCCCGGATGCTCAGTTACAAATGCTTCTATCGCATCCATAAATCTCTGCCCGTACCGTTCATACTTGCTTGCTCCAACACCCGATACATCAAGCATTGCGTCACTGTCCTTCGGAAGCCTGATGCACATGTCGGCGAGCGTCTTGTCACTGAACACAATATAAGGAGGGACTGACTCTTCCCTCGCAATCTCAAGTCTTAGCTGTCTCAGCTTTTCAAACAGCTCATAGCCTGCTGCCGTAAGGGAATCTTTGCTGCCACGCGCCTTACTGCCGGAAGACTTTCCTGTTGTACGTCTTCCTGTCCTTACTGTGCTGCCTCTGCTTTCACCCTTTGTGTCATAATAAAGCTGCTCAGGAGTCTTCTCATGCTTTCTTATGACCACTCTTGCAGCTTCGCTGCGAAGAGGCTCTATATTCCCAATTCTCAGGACACTGTACTGCTCCTGTGTCTGATAAATGTATCCCAGCTGTATCATCCGGCTTATGAGCAGCCTAATATCAGCCTCACTCATATCCTTAAGCACGCCATATGACCTGTACCCGGTTGTTCCAAGCTCTCTGAGCCTTGCACGGTCAGCCCCCATAAGCGTTCCGATAACTATTGTAAGCCCATATCGGCCATGCGTCTCGGCAATACAGTTGATAACCCATCTTGCTTCATCCGTCATATCGTACTCCGTGTAAGCCTGATTGCAGTTTCCGCAATTATTGCACGGTTCACCCGTATTCTCCCCAAAATACCGCAGTATATAATTGCGCAGGCATTCCGTTGTCCGGCAGTAATTCTCCATAACACGCAGTCTGTACATATCACGCTGCTTTATCAGTTCAATGTCTTCCATATCCGTATCACTGAAATCCTTACTTTCAAGAAGCATCCTGTTTATTACGATATCCTGCGGTGAAAAAAGAAGGATACACTCCGCAGGCTCTCCGTCTCTTCCCGCTCTTCCGGCTTCCTGATAGTAGTTTTCCATACTCTGTGGCATATTATAGTGGATTACAAAACGCACATCAGGTTTGTCTATACCCATTCCGAATGCGTTGGTCGCAACAATTACATCAACCCTGTCATATATAAAATCATCCTGATTATTCTTTCTTTGCTCCGTGCCAAGCCCGGCATGATATTCCGAAGCCCGTATTCCTTCACTCTTCAGAAGCTCACATACTGCATCCGTGTTCTTCCTTGTAGCACAGTATATTATTCCGCTCTGGTCCGGATGTTCCTTTATATAATCAACGATAAATGCATCCTTTTCCCTTACCTGCTCAACCCTGTAATAAAGATTCTGCCTGTCAAAGCCTGTTATGACAACTTTTGGAGCATTAAGGTTAAGTATGCACAGAATGTCATCCTTTACTTCCTTTGTCGCCGTTGCAGTAAACGCGCTGACAACAGGACGCTTCGGCAATCCATTTACAAAATCAAGTATCTTAAGATATGCCGGTCTGAAATCCTGTCCCCACTGAGATATACAGTGCGCCTCATCTATCGTCACCATTGATATATGAGTGCTCCTTACAAATGCATTGAACTCATACCCGCCAAGCCTCTCCGGCGCAACATATATTATCTTATATGTTCCCTGGGAAGCGAGGAAAAGTGCTTTGGATATCTGGCTCTCCGTAAGTGAAGAATTGATATATGCCGCATGGATTCCCGCCTCATTCAGTGCCTTAACCTGATCCTGCATAAGCGATATGAGCGGTGACACAACAATGGTTATTCCATCAAGCATCAACGCAGGAATCTGGTAGCATATGGACTTGCCTGCTCCTGTCGGCATTATTGCAAGCACATCACAGCCTTCAAGAATTGCATTCACCACTTCCTCCTGCCCGCCTCTGAAGGAATCATATCCAAAATAATGTTTGAGTGTTGATTTTGCGTCCATTGATAACATAGTTATAACTGTAACCTTTCTTTATATGATGCCTGGGCAAAAGCCCACCGGCTTCGATGCCTGCGGCTTTCTTACGCCCATTATACCATATATTTAACAGTTACGTCATCATAAAGCAGGCTACCTGCGTATTGGTAGAATATTTGTTTTATGATATCATATAACATAGTTATATTTTATAATCCGTGATACCCCCATATTGTGTTGGCGGAAGCTTTGGCATGAAAGATAAGCTCAAAATGATTGCCAAACTTATGGCAATATGTTATAAAGATGCTAATTGTATTGAGATTGAAGGCTATGATATTCCTGCACCAAAGGCATCACGGGCATTTTCAAAGAAGAATCTTTTCGGCATCCCTGATTGACTGCTTTGCTTTAAGTTAAACATTAAAGATTACCATTTATGCACCTGATATTTTACTGATTTCTCACATACTTTGTGTTATATCCATGGTTCTCTGCAGGACGCAGGTCATTCGGATACATCGTGTCTGAATAGATATTCTCCTGAAGTTCACGGACAAGCTGGAATACTTTTTCATATTCTTCTATGTTGGCTATATTCATGCCCGCATGTCCATGGCACTCACTTACGACATCCCCTGTATGGCATATTCTGTCAAACACGCCAAGGTTGAGTGAAACATGTGACAAATCCGTAAATGGCTTCATCTCAACTCTCTTTGATATTATGCCGGTCTGTATGTATATTCCCTTATCAGTAATCAGATATTCCGTATTCTTAGCTTTCATTGCAGAAGTTATCACACCTCCAATATAAAGCCATACAGGCATGAGATGCAGAAGGAAAAACGGCACCAGTATAAATGCCATTGAGTCACCGAATCCTCCGCCAAAAGCTGACAATCCTATAAATCCTGCATCAAATGCAAGCCAGATTAATGCAAAAGGAAGCATTGGATTAAATATTGCCTCCAGCACCGACACTTTCACTGACTTCTTGCCATTCCACAACACCGCCTCGCCGCGGCTTATCTGATCCCTTAAATTCATTTCTTCTCTCCTATTCTTATTCTGCCGGTGTACAAAATGGTATACATCGGTCCGATTAATATTATACAAATTACATTATACACCAAAAGAATTTATTTTTGTATATTAATCCACAATCTGAGTCTTAATCTACGCCTTAATTTATCACTTTTTACCACGCACACGTGTTGAAACCACTGATGTAAGCGGAACCATATTTATATCAACCGTTCCATCACACTTCAAAGTAATCAGCGTTCCTCCTCTCTGTACATGCTGCCTGTCTATACCTCTATATCCCAGACAGTCAATCGACATGCCGTACGTAAGCTGTATCCCCTTATAGATTAGTGACAGCGTATTAAGATGGTCATGGCCGCAGAACATCCATTTTATCACGCCATTCTTTACCGCCTCTTCAAAAAAATGTCCTTCTCTGTTGGATATTCCAAAATACCCGTCCTTTTCTCCGATGCTCCCATGGCAGTATATAACACTCCTGTCCCCAAGCTTCATCTTCTCATAAGCTTCCTTGAATTCGCGTGGAGGCATATGAAAAAAAGCCATGGCTCTTATATTCTTATTAACTGCCTTAAGTTCATCCAGTCTGTCCATGCACCACTTTGTCTGGTCATCATGTATACAGTCAAATCCACTGAAGAACCATCCGTCGCCATACATGTTGGAATCAAGCATAACAAGCGGAATGCGTACATTTCCGGAACCATCCATAAGATTAACGATGAAGTTGCCTGTTCCTGATATATCCGCAATTCCTTTGGAGAAAATGCAGTATCTGCCCTTCATAAATATATCTGCAAGCTCATCCTTGCCGCACACTGCCCCCATCTCACAGTCATGATTACCGAATACCATCGTATACGGAACTTCAAAACCGTCCATAAACTTAATGAATTGCTCTGCCTCGCGGCGGTTGTTCATTGTTCCGCTTTTTGGAAAAAACGGAAATATGGAATCCCCCGTAAGCACAATCAGATCAGGGCATACTCTTTTAATTATAGTACGCACAGCATCCTGTGCCATTCGGTCTTTTCTGCACGAGAATATTCCATATCCCAGATGCAGGTCTGTAAGCTGCAGTATCCGGTAATCCCTGTCATCAGGAATCTCAAGGCTGAATGTATCTTCATTATCCTGTCTGAATTGTTCAGATGAATACATATTTAATCCTCCATTCTACAGGCACAAAACATTAATTCCTAGCTGAGCGGAATCAAAGCTCCGACTGCTGATATTATTGTTGATATTATCATAAGAATCTGAAACGGCTTTGTTCCTATCACACCGCATATAGGACTGCTTCCTGCCCTTCTGCGTGATTTGCCGTATGTAATAACAAGCATTATGCTTACAAGGACAACTACTCCGCTCATTATTCTTGTAAGAATGATAAAACTGTTCACCCCAAATATTGCAAACAGAATACATGGCAGCGTTGCAAGAACCCAGCTTAATCTGTTGCCAATGCCGGTCTGCTCATGCACTACATCCCTGAGTGCAAGCGTATTGGACCAGAATGTTGTAAGCAGTGCAAATAATGAAAATATTCCCGCAAACACAACAGCCCATGGTCCTATGCTTTCTCCAAGCTGCATATAAGCAAGCTCCTTATCCGGGCTTCCTTTTGTTCCTAGCAGGACTGTCGCCGTCACTACAAGTACAAAAAGTGACGACAGGGCAAATCCTATGAATATGGATTTCCTTATGCGCGGTGCATCTCCACCAAGTCCCTTAACGACCTGTATTACAGCCTGGTTGGCCGATGTTGCGAATACTACCATACTGTAAAGCGCTATCAGGTTGTTCCAGTGGAATTCCGCCCTGTACAGACTGTTAAGCGGATGCATGAATGTTGCTGCCGTCATTATTCCCACTATTGCAAAAAGCACCATAATTGCATATTTTTGTGCTATTCCCACAGCCTTCATTCCAATAAACACAACCACACCTGCAATCACATAATACAGTATCTGTGCCAATTCCAAAGGCATATTAAACCAGTTTACAAATATCTGCGCACCGCCATTTATATTGCCGCTTATTCCCGTCATGATAGCAAGTCCGTACACCACAAATACTATCCAGCTAAACACCTTTTTCATCTTTCCGTGAAAAAGTTCTCCTTCAAAGCTCTTAACCAGCTGTACACCGCCGTTATTAAGCGACAGCTCTGCTATTATAAGGTGAAGGATTACATTTACCGCA
Source organism: uncultured Bacteroides sp. (assembly GCA_945865495.1). Classification (GTDB taxonomy): domain Bacteria; phylum Bacillota; class Clostridia; order Lachnospirales; family Lachnospiraceae; genus Bacteroides_F. The sequence continues at coordinate 30,654 of CAMBEF010000005.1, forward strand.
TATGCAATCAGAACCATCCATACAACATCAAGAAGGCTGTTCTTAGTTGCCAGATACGGCACAGCTATAATTCCCGTTCCTATGCTGTTTCCCATTATCATGCTTACCGATTCTGCCATCGTAAGCTTAGCTTCTGATCCTGATATTCCTGTGTCTGTCATAACCGCCTCCGTTTAATACATATATTGTCATACCTGTCATCTTGAGGTTTTTGAATATCTATATTATAATCTAATAACTGCCACTTTGCATCATACAAATGGTGCTGTAAGGGAAATTTACACTAAAAATATTTACATCAAAATGGAGAAATATCAAATGAAGAAAAAATCTTTTATGACAAGCCTGCCTGTTAAGCTGCTTGCAGCCGTTATTATCGGTATCCTGCTCGGTCAGCTTCTCAGTGCAACAGACGGAGCCGTAATCACAACATCAGCCCTCAATATAGTTGTCACGTTAAAATTTATACTGAATCAGATTATTAATTTCTGTATTCCACTGATAATCATAGCATTTATCGCACCTTCTATTACACAGATGGGCAAAAATGCTTCAAAGCTTCTGATGATCGCGGTATGTATTGCATACACATCATCTGTGGGTGCAGCGCTTTTTGCAACAGGTGCAGGCTATATTCTGATTCCGCACCTTTCAATCACGCCTATCGTTGACGGCTTAAAGGAGCTTCCGGAAGCCGTATTTGAATTATCAATACCTCAGATAATGCCCGTAATGAGTGCTCTCGTATTCTCAGTAATGATCGGTCTCGGAGCTGCATGGACAAAAGCAGAATTAATAACTAATATTCTTGAGGAATTTCAGAAGATTGTTCTTCAGATTGTTTCAAAGATAATGATTCCTATTCTCCCGTTTTTCATAGGACTCACTTTCTGTGGGCTTTCATATGAAGGGTCAATTACAAGACAGCTTCCTGTATTTATCAAGATTGTAATTATTGTACTGGCAGGACATTATATCTGGATGGCTCTTCTCTATACAATTGCAGGTATATATTCTAAGAAAAATCCGCTTGACGTAATACGCCACTACGGCCCCGCATACCTTACAGCAATTGGTACAATGTCATCTGCTGCCACTCTGGCTGTTGCTCTTCAGTGTGCAGGCAGGGCTGAACCGCTTCGTAAGGATATGGTCTCTTTTGGAATACCTTTATTCTCAAACATACATCTTTGCGGCTCGGTTCTCACAGAGGTGTTCTTCTGCATGACTGTATCAAAGATTCTGTATGGCTCTATTCCGTCAGCCGGAACGATGATTCTTTTCTGTGTACTGCTTGGTATATTTGCAATCGGAGCTCCCGGTGTTCCGGGCGGCACTGTAATGGCATCACTCGGTCTTATAACCGGTGTCCTTGGCTTCACAGATGTCGGAACTGCACTCATGCTCACTATCTTTGCACTTCAGGACAGCTTCGGAACTGCCTGCAATGTAACTGGTGACGGCGCACTCACACTGATTCTTACAGGTTATGTTGAACGTCACAAAATCAGTGAAAGTCACAGTACTTTTTAAGCTCTGCTTTTAAATACTCATATCTGAGGCGTTTTTCACTGGATTATTGTATAAATGTTATGGTATGCTTATAAATATAAAAATTGCGCACGTATGTGCAGAAATGAGGATTTTATGCCATTTATCAATTCAAAAATAAGTACTCCCGTCACTGCTGAACAGGAAAACGAAATCAAATCACGCCTCGGCAAGGCTATCCAGACCATTCCCGGCAAATCCGAAAGCTGGCTGATGCTCGGCTTTGAGCCTGAATACAGGCTGTATTTC
>CAMBEF010000006.1 GCA_945865495.1 uncultured Bacteroides sp.
TACCGGAGCTACATACTTAATCATGACTCCATAGAGCTTCTTACGTCCGAACTTCTCACCGTTACGTGTTACCTCATCAGTGATGACCTTAGGACCGAGAATCCATCCTGCAAGGATTGCCGTACAGAGTGCCACGAATGGCATCAGCAGGCTGTTACTGATGTAGTCGAAGAATGTAAGGAAATCCATTCCGAGAATTGTGATGTTGGACCATGCGCCGTTGCCAAGTGAAGAAGGCACGCCGAGGATAATTGCAATAATGATGCAGATTGCACATGACTTGTTGCGTGACAGACGGAACTTGTCCATTATTGCGGATACAATAGCTTCCATGATTGAAACAGAGCTTGTAAGTGCCGCAAATAAAACAAGTGCAAAGAACAAAAATCCTATAAGCTCACCCTTAGGCATCTGGTCGAATACCTTAGGAAGTGTAATAAACATAAGGCCCGCTCCGCTTGACTTAAGTCCTGCCTCACCGCTGAATATATACACGGCAGGTATGACAAGAAGTCCAGCAAGAAGAGATATTATAGTATCGAATATCTCAATCTGGTTAACAGACTTAGAGAGACTTATCTCGTCCTTTGTATATGAACCGTAAGTTATCATGATACCCATTGCAAGACTCATTGAGTAGAACATCTGCCCCATCGCTGCACAGATTGTCTTGAAAGAGAACTTGCCAAAATCAGGCACAAGGTAATACTTAAGCCCTTCCATTGAACCCGGAAGCGTAAGAGTATATATTGCAATTCCGGCTGTGAGAAGTACAAGTAAAGGCATAAGGAACTTGCTGACATTCTCAATACCCTTCTCTACGCCTGCCATAACAATAAGGGTGGTGAAGATAAGAAATACCATGAAGAAAAACAGTGGTGAGAATGTATCTCCCGTAAATGCCTGAAAATATCCGTCAGAAGCTGCCGGCTTGCCGAGTCCCTGCGCAAATGTTGTAACGTACTTTGTTACCCATCCACCGATTACACAGTAATATGGAAGAATAATTACAGGTACAATTGATGCTATTATTCCAAGGAATCCAAAACGCTTGTCAAGCTTGCTATAAGCGGTTATAGGGCTTGACTTTGTCTTGCGTCCAATAGCAATCTCTGTTGTCATAAGTGCAAAACCAAATGTAAGTGCAAGTATGATGTAGACAAGGATGAATATGCCTCCGCCATACTGTGCGGCAAGATATGGGAAACGCCACAGATTACCAAGACCGACAGCACTTCCGGCTGCAGCGAGGACGAATCCTAATCCGCCTGTAAAACTACCTCTTTTCTGTTCCATTACTAAAACCCTCCATAAATTTAAAAATAACCAATATATTATATCATATATGCAGAAAAAATGATAATATATATATTTGGTATATTTTGATTTATAATTATGAAAGTATATTTGTACACATTTGAAAGGCAGAGAAGTAATAATGGCAGAGGAAGTTAGAGATTATATAGAAAAAATATTTGCAAAGAATCCACTCAAAATTGTAGTGAGCAAGGCAGTGTCGAAAGATGTCAGATACCGCAAAATTACGGTGGTACGCAAGGAAAAGGGATATCAGATAGAGAGACTTACACAAAAGCAGGCGTTCCATGAGAATGTATCTGCGTGGGATGAGCAGAAGCTTATAGATATGTGTGCGGGATGGCTCGGAACCGGATACGGACAGCTCAATGCATGGACAGACGGGGAGGAATGTTCTGTCATGGTATCTAAAAAGGGTACGGCATCAATGGTGTGTAAGCGCACAACACAGTTCAACCCACAGAAGATTGCAGCGGGACATAACAGGAAGAAGGAATACATTTTTAATGAGGGCGATATAATCGAGCCGATGATAGATATGGGTATTCTGACATCTGAGGGAAAGGTTGTCCGTACCATGTATGACAAGTTCAAGCAGATTAACAGATTTGCACAGATTATAGATGATGTCATTAAGGATAAAGGGTACAGGCACCTTAATATAATTGATTTTGGCTGCGGTAAGTCATATCTTACATTTATTCTTTATTACTACTTCACAGAAGTAAAGCACATGAATGTAACGATGACCGGACTTGACCTTAAGGAGGACGTGATTAAACACTGTAACGAGGCCGCGGCAAAGTATGGTTATGACGGGCTGCATTTTGAAGTTGGTGACATAAACGGTTATCAAAGCGATAAGCCTGTGGACATGGTAATTACGCTTCATGCGTGTGATACGGCAACGGATTATGCGTTGTATAATGCTGTATGCTGGAATGCAAAGATGATTTTTTCGGTTCCTTGCTGCCAGCATGAACTTAACGGTCAGATAGAGAGTGATAATTATTCGGTACTTACAAGATATGGTCTCATAAAAGAGAGAACGGCAGCACTTATGACAGATGCAATAAGGGCGGAGCTTCTTGAGTAATGTGGATACAGGACACAGGTCATGGAATTTGTTGACTTTGCGCATACGCCTAAGAATCTGCTTATAAGAGCCGAAAAGACAGGGACAAAGCGTAAGCAGTCCCTTGACGATGTGACAAGACTTATGGATGAATTCCATCTGTCACCTACCCTGTATAAGCTTATGCTTGAGGGATGTATGATTAAGGACTGATTGAAGAAATGGGGACACAGGCATGAGAATAGGATATCTTCATATTAAGAATTTCAAATCCATAAAAGATCTTGAACTTACAGATATCGACGACGCACTTATACTTGTAGGACGCAATAATTCCGGTAAGAGCAATGTGCTTGACGCGGTACGCGCGGTTGCCGGTGATTATTCTGTAAGTGCTGAAGATTTTCATGAAGATGTAGGCAATATTGTTATAGATGTCAGGCTTGAGATTAATGAGGATGACCTTGAATATCTTCATGATAATGGCATTGTGAGCAATTATAAGCATTATGATCTGTGGCAGAAAGACTTTTGCGAGAAGCTTCCGTCATATTGTGGCGGCATTCTTGAATTCCAGTATGTGTACAGAAGAGATGGCGCTGTAAGATACCGGGACGGTGTTAAGAAGAATAATCCATTTATAAAGATGGTTATGCCTAAGATATATTATGTGGACCATGGGCGCAACAAGACGGATATGCTTGAGGATATCAATCTTCTGTATGGCAATAATGCGATTGCAGAACTGGATACGTCAAGATGTATATTTGATTCGGCAAAAAAATGCAACCAGTGCTTCAGCTGCATAGGCTATATTAATCAGAAAAAACCGGACGAGCTTACTCTTGCGGAGACTTCAAGACTTATGCAGCATAAGCTGTTCAATATCAATCTGAATGCCCTTGCTGATAAGCTTAACCGTAATTTTGTCAAGAATGGTGCAATTGCGGAGAAGGTAAGATATGAGATTGATTTTGATGCCGCAAGACAGCTTAAGATTAATACAATTATCAATAATGATGCGAGAGGCTTAGAGGCGGATATCCAGTCATATGGCGAGGGACTTAAGAGCATCTATATTCTTTCACTGCTTGAGACATATGTAGAGACGGATAATATTGCACCATACATAATTATAATAGAAGAGCCGGAGCTGTTTCTTCATCCGCAGCTTCAGAAAGCGGCAGGCGAAATAATGTACAGGCTGTCGAGGAAGAATCAGATAATGTTCTGTACACATGCACCGGTTATGCTGTTTAACTTTACAACAAAGCAGATACATCAGGTTATAACTGACAGGACAGGCTCTACGATACTTAATCCGTCAACAGATATTGATAAGATTCTTGATGATCTCGGATATACTGCCAATGACCTGCTTAACGTCAGCTTTGTATTCATCGTTGAGGGCAAGCAGGACCGTAACAGGCTGCCGCTGCTCCTTAAGAAGTATTATTCGGAGATTGTTGATGAGAACGGGCATCTTAACCGCGTGGCAATTATTGCGACTAACAGCTGTACCAATATCAAGACGCATGCCAACCTCAAGTACATTAATTCACTCTACCTTAAGGATGCATTTCTGATGATAAGAGACAGCGACGGTAAGAATCCGCAGATGTTAAAGGATCAGTTATGCGGCTATTACCGGGAGAGGGAGCATGAGGATACGGGAACTATACCGAGGGTGACGGACCGCAATGTGCTTATACTCAAATATTACTCATTTGAGAATTATTTCCTTGACCCGAAGGTAATGGCGAAGATCGGTGTCATTAAGAATGAGCAGCAGTTCTATGATATTCTCTATGCAAAGTACACAGAATACCTGTATAAGCTCAAAAGCATGAGAAATATGCAGGAACGCTTTAAGATAAAGATAGACAGCCCTGATGATATCAAGGAGAATCTCGAAAAAATAAGGATTTACGTCAGGGGACATAATCTGTATGATATATTCTATGGAAGATACAAAGGGGACAAAGAACCGGATATACTCACAAAGTATATTGAGGAGGCTCCGAGAGAAACATTTGCAGACATACTTGATGCCATAGATGACTTTGTATATTTTAACAGCCACAGTGCAGATGTGAAAGGGTAATTATGAACTATATTGTTATGGATCTGGAATGGAACCAGTGTCCAAAGGGCAAAGAATTTGAGAATAAAAAGCTTCCGTTTGAGATTATCGAGATTGGGGCAGTCAAGCTGGACAGTTCATTTAATGTTGTAGGTGAATTTGACAGGCTTATCAGGCCGCAGCTATATACAAAGCTTCATCATATTGTTAAGGAACTTCTTGACGTAAGCAGTGAGGAGCTGCTTGCCGGAGGCGCATTCCCGGAGGTTATGGAGGAATTCCTTGAGTGGTGCGGAGAGGATTATATGTTCTGTATATGGGGCAGCGGTGATCTCACTGAACTGCAGCGTAATATGAATTTCTTTGGCGTTGAGAATAAATTTCCGATGCCGTTCATATTCTACGATATACAGAAGTTCTACAGCATTCTTTATGAGGATGGCAAGATAAGGCGGTCACTCCAGAGTGTTATCGAGGCCATGCACTTAAGTGAGACGGAAGAATTCCACAGAGCAATTAATGATGCAAGATATACGGCGCATGTAATGCAGATGATGGATATTGAAGGTGTAAAGGGATACTATTCAATTGACTGTTACAGAATTCCGTACCGCCGTTCCCAGGAGATTCACGCGATGTATGACACATACGAAAAATACATCTCACGCGGATTCAGAACAAGGGAGGGAGCACTTGCCAATAAGGAACTCGAGGTATGCAGATGCCACAAATGCGGCAATGTATGCAAGGAACTGATACCATGGTTCTCAGGTAATACTAAGGTGTATTATGCACTATATCAGTGCGGACAGCATGGTTATGTCAAGACCAGAATGAGAGTCAAGCAGGCTGACAACGGCAAATACTATGTGGTGCGCATTATAAAGGTTACGGACGAAGCGGGTGCGCAGAAGATACGTCTCAGGCAGCAGGCAATAAGGGATAAGCGCAAGGAGCGCAGGCATCATACTGAAAATTAGTTGCTAATAGAATTAAACTATGGTAAAATTTTATAGTATTTTTATAAAATTTATATTTTTACTTCAGGAGGGATAGTAAGATGGGTTTTTGTACTAAGTGTGGAAAGCCATTAAAGGATGGCGAGATCTGTTCATGCCAGCAGCAGACACCACAGATGACTGCACCACAGGCACCAACAGGAGCAGCGCCACAGATGACCGCACCACAGGCACCAACAGGAGCAGCACCACAGATGACCGCACCACAGGCACCAACAGGAGCAGCACCACAGATGTCAGCACCACAGGCGTCAACGGGAGCAGCGCCATCGGCAGCTTCTTTAGCACAGATGGACGCAGTTAAGCAGGCAGGCGCTAATGCGGCAGCTAATTACTTTTCAATATTCAAGGGCCTGATTAGTTCACCCGTTGATACAATTAATTCATACATGGCTAATGCTAATATAGTTCTTGTTGCATTCCTTATCGGTGCACAGGCTGTAGTTAATATGATCGTAAGACTTTTCCAGATGCTTATAAGCAATTCGGGTTCAAAGTACGGAAGATTGTATTCAACAGGAGCAATCTTTAAGAACATGTTCCTTGAGATTCTTCTTATTGCTGTTGCAGCGGCTATATTTGCATTAATACTTAAGGCACTTGTTAAAGCATTTGACAAGGTAGACATTACGTTTACGCAGGGACTTGCAGCTTATGGTATCCTTACAATATTCGGAATACCTGCCAAGGCTCTTAACTGGCTTGTAGGACTTACTTCAATCGGTTTCCTTGATCACCTTGCATCATGTATCTCATTGTTTGCATCAGTTACAGGATATGTTTTCTTATTCATGGCTATCCGTTCACTCTGCAAGAATGAGAAGAACATTCCGCTTGTTATGGGTGCATCATACGTTGTTGTAAGCTTTGTAACATGGATTGTAAGACTTATGTTCTAATATTGTGGATTGAATCACCCGGCAGACGGATTATCTGCCGGTTTTTTTATGCTGGAATAAATAGTAAATAAGTGCTATATTTAATTATAATGCAGTAATTTGAAAAGGGGCAGATATGACATTTCTTAGTGAAGAACAAAACAGGCAGTTTATCGGAAGCGGCGAACTTAATGAGGAGGGACAGACGCTTCAGGAATTCCTTGAGGAATATGACCCTCGCAAGTATGATAATCCATGTAATACTGTAGATATTCTTGTATTTACATATACGCAGGAGCAGGGTAAGAGAAGTCTTAAGAGGATATTGCTCATAAAGAGGCGCAATCATCCATGTATAGGCATGTGGGCAACACCGGGCGGATTTATTGAGTTCCGCGAGAGCATAGACGATGCCGCAAGAAGGGAACTCGAAGAAGAGACCGGAATTAAGAATATAGATATTGAACAGCTCAAAAGTTACGGAGTGTATGACAGGGATCCGCGTACAAGAGTAATTACAACAGCTTATGTGGCGCTTGTGCCGGACGGAATGATAGAGGCGCATGCCGGGGATGACGCCAAAGATGCAGAGTGGTTTGACATTTCATGGCAGAGCAGAGGGGTTAAGGAGGATAACGGAATAAGCACGGAAGAACTGCAGCTTGAACTTAAGTGCAAAGATATATCGGTTGGCGCAACGGTAGTCAGGACAATGTTTACGGACAGGATACTTAAGGCGCCGGATTACAGGCTGATACAAAGCAACGGTCTGGCAGCAGATCACGGAGCGATAATTATGGAGGCAGTTGATTATGTCAAAGATAAGCTTTAAGCCCGGGAACATGCTCTATCCGGTTCCTGCTGTTATGGTAAGCTGTGCAAGAAAAGGTGAGAAGCCTAATATTATCACTGTAGCATGGGCAGGCACGGTATGTTCATCACCTGCAATGCTTTCAATAGCGGTGCGTAAAGAACGTTATTCACATGCAATAATCAGCGAGACAAAGGAATTTGTTGTGAATCTTGTGACAAAGAAGCTTACATTTGCAACAGATTACTGTGGGGTTAAGTCGGGACGTGATGTTGACAAGTTTAAGGAGATGCATCTTACGCCACAGGAATCACAGAATGTATGTGCACCGGGAATTGCTGAGAGCCCGGTGAATATCGAATGCAGGGTTGTTGACGTTAAGCCGCTTGGAAGCCATGACCTGTTTATCGCAGAGGTTGTTGGAGTTACTGTTGATGACAGTTATATGGATTCAAAGAATGTTTTCCACCTTAATGGTGCCGGTCTGGTAGCTTATTCACATGGAGAGTATTATGAATTGGGGAAAAAGATTGGCAGATTCGGATATTCTGTGCAGAAAAAGAAAAAGTCAAATAAAAATCACAGATGATAAACAGCATGAATATAAGAATTGATATAAAGTTATAATTTAGCGAGAGGCAGAGTGCATGAAGAATAGCAGTGGCATGACAATGCAGCAGGTGCAGGACAAAATGAATATGCTTAGGGACGTATTTACTGTTGTGCGCCTCCTTGATGGTGATTCGATTATAAAGGTACAGAGTGGTGAAGAGCCGGAAGAGGCTATGGAGAACTGCAACTGTTACGATTTCTGGCAGAAGGGTGTGCCTTGCAAAAACTGCATTTCAGCCAAATGCCTTCGTGACAAGTCCCGCAAGACAAAGCTCGAGCTGCTTGGTTCAGATGTGTATCAGGTGACATCGGAATATCTTGAGATAGAAGGCAAGCCGTATGTAATGGAGCTCATAGAGAAGCTTGATGATGACACGCTTATAGATTCAGACGGATGTGAGAAGCTTGTAAGTAAGCTCTCGGGATATACAGATAAGCTGTACAGGGATGCGCTCACAGGAGCATATAACAGAAGATATTATGAGGATGAAGCCAGAAAAGAGGTAACCGGTTCGGGAGTTGCACTGATAGATCTTGATGACTTTAAGCTCTACAATGACACATACGGTCACAGCGCCGGTGATATGGCACTTATAACTGCCGCTGATGCAATAAGAAAATGTATCCGCAAGACTGACAGGCTTATCCGCTTTGGCGGAGATGAATTTATTGTGATTATTGATGGAGTGAGCGATGCTGATTTATCAGCCAAGCTTCAGCAGATACAGATATCAATACATGCGGCAAGTGTTCCGGGATATTCAAGAATACAGATGTCAGCAAGTATTGGCGGTGTTGTTGCAGCCAATGAGTCGGTGGAGAATGCATTTAACAGGGCTGATAAGCTTATGTATCAGGCCAAAACGAAAAAGAACATGGTCATAACTGAGAATGACATAATAGAAGATAATCCGGAATGTGTTAAGAATGGCGGCAATGATGATAGACCGCAGATACTTATAGTTGATGATGCGCAGATTAACAGAGAGCTGCTCGCTGAGATACTTGGGGACAGATACAGAATACTGCAGGCCGCAGGCGGTGAAGAGTGCATTAATATGCTATGCCAATATGAGAATGACATATCACTTGTACTGCTCGACATAATAATGCCAAAGGTTGACGGCTTTGAAGTGCTTGCGTATATGAGCAGGAATCACTGGATTGAGGATATACCTGTAATCATGATATCCACTGATAATTCGGATAACAATGTGAGCCGTGCATATGCACTTGGAGCTTCGGATTACATAAGCAGACCGTTTGACGCAAAAGTTGTATATAACAGGGTATTCAATATAATAAAGCTTTATTCCAAGCAGAGAAGGCTGATACAGCTCGTTACGGAGCAGATTTATGAGAAGGAAAAGGATAATCAGATGATGATCGGAATTCTCAGTCACATAGTCGAATTCCGTAATGGTGAGAGTGGAAGCCATGTATTGCATATTAATAAGATTACGGGAATGCTCCTTGAGAGGCTTATCCAGAAGACTGACAGATATAACCTCTCGTGGCATGACAGATATCTGATAACAACAGCTTCGGCGCTGCATGATATAGGTAAGATAGGAATAGACGAAAAGATTCTTAATAAACCGGGAAGACTTACGGCAGATGAGTTTGAGATTATGAAGATGCATACTATGATTGGAGTTTCGATGCTTCACAGTCTTACAATGTATCAGGATGAGGAGCTTGTCAAGACTGCCATTGATATATGCAGATGGCATCATGAGCGGTATGACGGCAAGGGATATCCGGATGGTCTTAAGGGCGATGAGATTCCTATATCGGCACAGGTAGTCTCTGTTGCGGATGTATATGATGCGCTTGCCAGTGAGCGTGTATATAAGAAAGCATTTCCGCATGAAAAGGCAATAGAGATGATAATGAATGGCGAGTGTGGAACATTTAACCCGCTGCTTCTTGAATGTCTTAGTGATATACAGGATAGAATAAAGGACGAGATGGATGCCGAAAAAGCATAAAAGTTGCACAAATATTGTACTTTTTTAAGTACAATTTGCCAAAACTTGAAAAAACCTTTACATTAAGCTGCTATAGTGTTAAGATAACAATTGTTACAAATGTATTACAAAATGTTAAAATTATGACAGGAGGAAACATGTCTAAGCTGACCAGATACAACAGAAAGATAAGACTTACACTTGTTAAGGCGATGTCACTTACATGCCTTTTCTGTCTGTTTTATATTCCTATAGCAGAAAAGAAGAAGGACAGCAGTGTAGGTTACTATACAGTAGTGCTTGATGGCAATGAGATTGGTGCAGTCAACTCTGTGGATGAAGCTAATGAAGCTATGGCAGCAGCAAGAAAGCGTCTTAGCAGTGAGCATTCAGAAGTAGTTTACATGGATCCTGATTTTAAGGTATATGAAGAGTCCAAGCTCTTTGCAACAAGAATGTCAGAGCAGGATATTGAGAATGCAATATATGATAACCTTGCATCAAGTATTGTCGATGTAGATGTCAAGGAAGCTTATACAGTAAGAATAGATGACTTCACTGTTACAGTCGGAAGCAGGGATGATGTGCTTAAGCTTATGGATAAGGTTAAGTCGGGATTTGATTCCAATAATGAATTCCAGGTTAACCTTGTTGCTGACAGCAATGATTTCAACCAGTATTCGGTTGATATGGTTAAGTCAGGAATCGGAAGCAATTCAAGCGATATAGTTGCTGCCGCAATGAACGGAGCACTTTCATCAGATTCATCAGTTAAGGAAGGAAGCGCAGCAGAAGGCCTTACAGAGATTTCATTTCAGCAGAGCGTATCTGTATCCAAGACTACAGCAGATGAGTCACAGATAGTCAGCCTTGATGATGCTGTTGAGGCAGTTACCAAGGAGAAGGCTGAGAAGACAGTATATGAGATCGTTCCGGGAGATACACTTTCGGGAATTGCATCTAAGAATGATATTAAGCTCTCAGAGCTTTATGATCTTAACGAAGGTGTCACAGAGGATACAAAGATTATGCCGGGTGACCAGCTTATAATCACAGTTCCTACACCGGAGCTTTCAGTAGTTACTAAGGAACGTAAGACATATGAGGAGTCATACAACGCTGATGTGCAGTATGTTGATAATGATTCAATGTATCGTGGTACAAGCAATGTAATTCAGGAAGGTACTGAAGGATACAGACGTGTTACTGCTGATATCGAGTATGTTGACGGTAAGGAAAGCTCAAGAGATATTATTACACAGACAATTATAGAGGAGTCACAGCCGAAGATTATTGAGGTTGGTACACAGACACCTCCGACATACATTAAGCCTATATATGGCGGCTCATTCTCATCAGGTTTTGAGTACAGATGGGGTAAGATGCATTCAGGAATTGACTGGAGCTGCAGTCAGGGAACACCTGTAATGGCAACAGCATCAGGCCGTGTAGTAAGAGCAGGATGGTATTCAGGATATGGATACTGTGTGGATATACAGCATGCTAACGGTGTTATGTCAAGATACGGTCACTTAAGTTCAATCAAGGTATCTGTAGGACAGACAGTAGACCAGTATGATGTAGTTGCTTACAGCGGCAATACAGGCGACAGTACCGGACCACATCTTCATTTTGAGATAAGAATTAATGGAACGGCAGTCAATCCGCTTAATTACGTTAACAAGTATTAATAACTGACAGAATATTTGAGACGGGACGGTATACTTAATTATCGTCCCGTTTTTTAGTTTTTTTTTGAATTTAAAAACGCTATTTACAAAAATATATGATGTGATATAATTTTATAGGTTATTTTTTTGAAGATTTTTGGAGGAATCATGGAACAGTATATTATTAAAGGTGGCATGCCTCTTTGCGGAGATGTATCCATCGGTGGTGCCAAGAACGCGGCACTTGGAATCCTCGCAGCTGCAATAATGGCTGACGAGACTGTTACAATTGAGAATGTTCCTAACGTTAGAGATACACGTGCTCTGCTCCAGACATTTGAAGGCATTGGAGCTAAGGTTAAGTACGTTTACAATAATTCAGTACAGATTAATGGTCAGAGTATCAATGATGTTGTTGTTGATAATGACAGCATTAAGAAGATAAGAGCATCATATTATCTTCTTGGAGCACTTCTTGGCAAGTACAGAAGAGCAGAGGTGGCACTTCCGGGGGGGTGCAACATCGGAAGCAGGCCGATTGACCAGCATATTAAGGGATTTCGTGCGCTTGGCGCAGAGGTAGAGATTAAGGGCGGAATGGTTATCGCTGAGGCGAAGGAACTCAAGGGAAGCCATATATATCTTGATGTAGTATCAGTAGGTGCAACAATTAATATAATGCTTGCTGCATGTATGGCAGAAGGTAATACTATTATTGAGAATTCAGCCAAGGAACCGCATATTGTAGATGTAGCCAATTTCCTTAATTCAATGGGAGCCAATATCAAGGGAGCAGGAACTGACGTAATCAGGATTAAGGGTGTTAAGCATCTAAGCGGAACAACCTATTCAATTATTCCGGATCAGATAGAGGCCGGAACATTTATGTTTGCTGCGGCGGCAACAAAGGGTGATGTTACAATCCGTAATGTCATTCCTAAGCATCTTGAATCTATATCTGCGAAGCTTCTTGAGATAGGCTGCGAGGTTACTGAGTATGATGATGCAGTAAGAGTTGTGGGTCATCCTAACCTTAGAAGCACTAATGTTAAGACTCTTCCTTATCCGGGATTTCCAACGGATATGCAGCCACAGATGGCAGTTGTTCTTGCACTTGCTAACGGTTCAAGTATGGTTACCGAGAGCATTTTTGAGAACAGATTCAAGTATGTTGATGAGCTGACAAGAATGGGAGCCAAGATTAAGGTTGAGGGTAATACGGCATATATAGAAGGTGTTCCGGGGCTTACAGGTGCACAGGTTGCGTCACCGGATTTAAGAGCCGGCGCAGCACTTGTAATTGCGGCACTTGCGGCGGATGGTATATCTATAATAGATGATATACAGTATATCCAGCGAGGATATGAGGACTTTGAGGTTAAGCTGCGTTCACTCGGCGCACTTATTGAGAAGGTTGATTCAGACAGAGAGATACAGAAGTTCAAACTCAGAGTAGGCTGATAATTTTGAACTGCCGGGAATGGTGGGATAACACATTTTGAATTGTCTAAAGACGCATGTGACATGAATGTCACATGCGTTTTTTATGATTATTTAATATCATTTTATGGTAAATCGTGATAAAATTTTATACAAATATATATGTGATTTTTCAGGTATATAAGTAATAAGTACCTGTGACAAAGAGGATGTTGTATGAAGCTTAATACCAAACTTAAGGTATCATTTGTTATAATGTTCTTGCTTCCTATAGTGTTGTGCAGTATCGTAATTACGGGAATTATGGTGATTCAGGACAAAGGCATGCAGACAAACTATGAGGTTGAAAGCATGGGATGGTCGAATAATCTTGCACCGGTATCCATGCTGAGTAAGATAACCAACTCAATATATGATGAGATACGCAAAGAAGCAACGGAGAATCCTGAAAGATTCAATGACCAGAAGTATCTGAAGGAATTATCTTCTGATGTTGAAGCAAGATTTTCTAATTTTATTCTTCGTAAGAATAATGAGATAGTATTCTCTGATATAGGAGATTCACTGAGTCTTACGGAGGACATGCTTCCTAATTATGGCGAGGGTGACAATAATTCCGGGTACAATGTGTATTATGGCGACGAATACCAGTGTCTTGTCAAGCAGTATGATTTTACTGACAAGGAGGGGAATCATTACAGCGCATTTATCCTGACTGCGACTGTTAAGATTGTTCCGCAGATGAAGCTTATGCTTATGGAGCTTCTGCTTGCGGTAATAATTATTCTTATAATGACAAGTCTGCTGCTCACATTGTGGATGCACAGCTCCATAGTTAAGCCTATTATGCGCCTTAAGCTCGCAGCGCAGAATATCCAGGAGGGTAATCTGGATTTTGAGCTGCCGGTAGAGGACAGCGGCGATGAGATTGCGTCACTTACAAAGGACTTTGAAGAGATGAGGATTATTCTTAAGAATAATGCTGAGGAGAAGATTAAGGCAGAGGCAGAGGAAAAAGAGCTTATAAGAAATATCTCACATGACCTTAAGACTCCGCTTACCGCAATTAAGGGATATGTGGAAGGACTGCTTGATGGTGTGGCAGACACACCGGAGAAGAGGGAGAAGTACCTTAAGACTATATATAACAGAGCTTCTGACATGGATAAGCTTATTGATGAGCTTACGATGTATTCAAGAATTGATATGAACAGGGTTCCGTATACATTTACTAAGATAGATATCAATCATTATATGGAGGACTGCTGTGAGGAGATAGGGCTGGAGCTTGAGACTAAGGGCATCAGCATGGAATATCATAATTTCTCTAATGAAGAGCAGTATGTAATGATAGATATTGAGCAGATGAAGCGTGTTATCAATAATATAATAAGCAATTCTGTCAAATACATGTCTGACCGTAAGGGAATGATAAGGATAGAGCTGTTCAATGACGGAGATTACGCGCTGATGCGTATTGAGGATAATGGCAAAGGCATCAGTCAGGAGGATCTTAAGCATATATTTGAGAGATTTTTCAGGGCAGATTCATCACGCAACTCTAAACAGGGAGGAAGCGGCATCGGTCTTGCCATAGTCAAGAAGGTAATAGAGGAGCACGGAGGAATGATATGGGCTGAGAGTAAGGAAGGTATCGGAACGGTCATGAATATCCGTCTTAAAAAGGTAAATAAAGATAATAATGAAAGCGAAGGAGAATCACAGAATGAGTGAAAAGGTATTGATTGTAGAAGATGAAGAGAGCATTGCAGAGCTTGAAAAGGATTACCTTGAGCTGAGCGGCTTTGAGGTAACTGTTGCAAAGGATGGTGAGAGCGGACTTGAGCTTGCGCTTTCACGGGATTTCAATATGATAATTCTTGACCTCATGCTTCCGGGAGTTGACGGCTTTGAGATATGCAGACAGGTGAGGGAGCAGAAGAACACACCTATTATTATCGTATCAGCGCGTAAGGAGGATATAGACAAGATAAGAGGACTTGGACTTGGGGCTGATGACTATATGACCAAGCCATTCAGTCCAAGTGAGCTTGTTGCGCGAGTTAAGGCTCATCTTGCAAGATATCAGAGCCTTACAAGCGGTGCGCGAAGCAATAATGATGTAATCGAGATCCGTGGAATTAAGATTGATAAGACTGCAAGAAGAGTATTTGTAAATGGAGAGGAGAAGGCATTTACAACAAAGGAATTCGACCTCCTTACATTCCTTGCGCAGAATCCTAATCATGTATATACCAAGGATGAGCTGTTCAAGGAAATCTGGGATATGGAATCAATCGGAGATATTGCAACCGTTACAGTACACATTAAGAAGATAAGGGAGAAAATCGAAGCTGACACATCCAATCCTCAGTACATTGAGACTATCTGGGGTGTCGGTTACAGATTTAAGATCTGATGATGAAGCCGGATATTATATATGAAGATGCCGGCATGATTATATGCCGTAAGCCTGCGGGAGTTCTTGCGCAGGGCAGCCGTTCATTTGATGTTGATATGGTAAGTATGCTGATGACGTACAGACGTAAGAAGGGCGAGGATGCATATATAGGAGTAATCAACCGTCTTGACAGACCGGTTGAGGGACTTATGGTGTTTGCAAAGTCCTCAAAGGATGCCGCCAGACTTAACAGGCTTATGCAGCAGGATACATTTAACAAGACATACATAGCTGTTATCTGGGGCAGTATGGATGCTGTTGAGGGTACTTTGACGGATTATCTTGTAAAAGATGCCGTAAGTAATACGTCACATGTGGCTTCTGAGGGTGAACCCGGCGCAAAGCGGGCAGAGCTTAATTACAGGGTGCTGGAAAGCTTTGACGGAATGTCTGTAGTGAAAATCAGGCTAGTGACGGGCAGGCACCACCAGATACGTGTCCAGTTTGCATCAAGAGGACATGCGCTTGTGGGTGACACAAAGTACGGCAATGTACATGTGAATGACAAAGCCGGGAGGCTTATTCTTGCAAACGGACAGCTTGCGCTGTGCGCCTGTGCAGTGGATGTCGCAGGAAGGCATTATGAGACGGAGCCGTTATTTTTGAAAATTACTGAATAGCCGGGAGAATTGGTGGAACAATAATACCATAATGCAGATAGGTGTGGATGTTAAAGCGTCTGCAGATGGTGGAGCCGGTGAACAGGGATATCAGAAACAAGTTAATACTTATTGGAGGGAGCGCTGGTATAAGCGTTGCTGTATTTGTCGGGGTCAGGTATATTCTGCCGATTACAGCACCGTTTGTATTGGCGTTCTTTTTGTCGGTGCTTCTGGAAAATAAGGTGACGGCACTTGCGGATATTGCTCATGGCAGGGTGTTCCGCGGTAATAAGACGGCAGCAGCAATTGTTATTGTGACGATTCTTACGGCTGTGGTCATAGCGGTGCTTGGCGCGCTTGGATATTTTGCAATGTCAGAGATAAGGGGGCTTGTAAGTAATTATGACTACTACTGTGCGGTATGTGACGCACAGGTGGCACAGGCGTGTGAGCGGATGGACGGCTGGCTCGGACTTGAGATTGGACGTATGTATGGTGTGGTATGCAATGGTGTTGATTCGCTGAAAAAATCGTTTGACGGGGGGAAGATGGCTTCCGCAATGGGTACGTCATTTGCATATGCATCGTTTGCTATGAAGAAAATACTTTTGTGGGCGGGCGCATTTTTCATGCTCATAATATCTACGGTTTATATGAGCCGAGACATGAACAGTTACAGGCAATGGAAGAAAAATACAAGATTCAGGGAAGAAGCGGATGTCTTATGGAGCGCCCTTGCAAAGCTTGGTAATGTGTATTTTAAGACGCAGCTTATTATAATATGCTGTACTGCCGCGGTATGTACGGTTGGGCTGCTTGTTATAGGTAACCCGTATGCCGTTGTAATCGGTATCACTATAGGTCTTCTGGATGCGCTGCCGTTTTTCGGAACGGGAACGGTGCTTATTCCGTGGAGTATAATAGCTGTGCTTGCAGGCAATGTGTGGCATGCCGCGGTTCTTATGACGGTGTATGTGATAACGTATTTTGAGAGGGAGATTCTTGAGTCAAAGCTTATGGGGAAGGGACTTGATATATCGCCGGTAACTATGATGGCGGCAATATATACCGGTCTGCTTGTCTACGGATTTTGGGGATTTGTGCTCGGACCGGTGTCATATTGCCTCATAAAAGGCGGAATACAGCTATTGAAATGCCAAATTGAACGTGATAAAATAATTAATAAAAAACTTTAGGAGAGTGCGTAATGGCAGAGGATAAGAAGTTAGTTGAAGCAATTACCTCGATGGAAGAGGATTTTGCACAATGGTATACAGATGTTGTTAAGAAGGCAGACCTTATGTGTTATTCAAGTGTTAAGGGCTGCATGATTTTTAAGCCGGATGGATATGCAATATGGGAGAACATACAGCAGGAGCTTGACCGTCGTTTTAAGGCAACAGGTGTCAAGAATGTGTACATGCCTATGTTTATTCCTGAAAGCCTCCTTCAGCGTGAGAAGGATCATGTAGAGGGCTTTGCACCTGAGGTAGCATGGGTAACAGAGGGTGGACTTCAGCCGCTTCAGGAGAAGCTGTGTGTAAGACCTACATCTGAGACACTTTTCTGTGATTACTATAAGAATGAGATACAGTCATACAGAGACCTTCCACAGCTTTGCAACCAGTGGTGTTCAGTTGTAAGATGGGAGAAGGAGACAAGACCGTTCCTGCGTTCAAGAGAATTCCTGTGGCAGGAAGGACATACGGCACATGCAACAGCAGAGGAAGCTGAGGCAAGAACACAGCAGATGCTTAATGTATATGCTGATTTTGTTGAAGAAGTTCTTGCAATTCCTGTAATAAAGGGACGTAAGACTGATAAGGAGAAGTTTGCCGGAGCAGAGGCTACATATACTATCGAGGCACTTATGCATGACGGCAAGGCACTCCAGTCAGGTACAAGCCATAACTTCGGTGATGGATTTGCCAAGGCATTCGGTATTCAGTACACAGACAAGGATAACAAGCTTAAGTATGTTCACCAGACTTCATGGGGAATGACAACAAGACTTATCGGCGCACTTATTATGGTTCACGGTGATAACAGCGGTCTTGTGCTTCCACCAAGAATTGCACCTGTTCAGGTATGTATCGTTCCTGTAATGCAGAAGAAGCCGGGTGTGCTTGATAAGGCATTTGAGATTAAGGAAGTACTTTCTAACTTCCGTGTTAAGGTTGATGACAGTGACAAGAGTCCGGGCTGGAAGTTCTCTGAGCAGGAGATGAGAGGTATTCCGCTTAGAATAGAGATGGGACCTCGTGATATAGAAGCTAATCAGGCAGTAATCGTCAGAAGAGATAACGGTGAGAAGATTACGGTTTCTCTTGATGAGATTGAGAGCAAGGTTGGTGAGCTTCTTGAGACGATGCAGAAGGAGATGCTTGAGAGAGCAAGAAAGCATCGTGACAGCCACACAACTGTTGCACTTAATTATGATGAATTTAAGGATGCCGTTGCCAATAAGCCTGGATTTATCAAGGCTATGTGGTGCGGTAATCAGGAATGTGAAGATAAGATTAAGGAAGAGACCACAGCAACGTCAAGATGCATGCCATTCGAGCAGGAGCATCTTTCTGATGTATGCGTATGCTGCGGCAGACCTGCCAAGGCAATGGTATATTGGGGCAAAGCTTATTAATGACTGATTTGAACGATTTAGATTTACATAATGTAACAATTAATATTCCCGCGGATGCGCAGGAGATTCTGTCTACGCTTGAGGCAGACGGAAGACAGGCGTATGTCGTGGGAGGATGCGTAAGGGACAGCCTTATAGGAAGAACGCCGGGGGATTGGGATATCACGACCTCGGCGCTTCCTATGCAGGTAAAACAGCTCTTCAGACGAACCGTTGATACGGGAATCAAGCATGGTACCGTAACTGTTATGATGGGAGATACCGGCTATGAGGTGACCACGTACAGAATTGACGGCAATTATGCAGACGGAAGGCATCCCGATTCTGTTGAGTTTTCGGCTGATCTCAGGGATGACTTAAAGAGGCGAGATTTTACAATCAATGCGATGGCGTACAATAATTCTGACGGGCTTGTTGACGAGTTCAATGGAATAGGTGACCTTAAAGCCGGGATAGTGCGCTGTGTAGGTGATGCCCGTGAGCGGTTCACTGAGGACGCGCTAAGGATGATGCGTGCCATAAGATTCTCGGCGCAGCTTGGCTTTATAATAGATGAGGACACATATTCTGCAATCGGGTCAATGGCTGACACGATAAGCAAGGTGAGCATGGAAAGGATTCACGATGAGCTTGGCAAGATTCTTATGTCAGACCATCCGGATTATGTGAAGCGCCTGTGTGATACACGGCTTACACATTATGTCCTGCCGGTTATGGATTCAATACTTACAGACAGAAGATGCAACTCAACACTTACGCTTCTCATGCATGCAGGCAATAATCCGTATCTTCGTTATGCAGCGCTTTATAATGCAGCGGCAGCGGATGATGTTAATGCAGAGCTTAAGGCGCTGAAGCTCGACAATAATACGATTAATACTGTTACTAGAATAGTGCGTCTGTCTAAGCTGGCTATAGATGAGACAGAACCGGCAGTAAGGGAAGCTATTCATATGTACGGAAGGGATTTTTTACCACTGCTTATGGAGCATCAGGCAAGCATCATCGAAGCAAAGGAAGAGACAACAGGTATCATGATGACAGCCGCCAAGAAGCACGTTGAGGTCATAAACAGACTTTATGATGAGATAATAAGACGTGGTGACTGTATTTCAATAAAAGATCTTGATATTAACGGAAGCGATCTTATGGAGCTTGGGATGAGCGGTCCGAGAATAGGAGAGACACTTAACAGCCTGCTTCATATTGTTATGGAGAATCCAAAGCTTAATGATAAAGAGACGCTTATTGCAATGATTGGCGCGCTGGAATAGGCGGACGACAGAATAAAATAAGACTTAGGCGGAAGGCATGCCACAGTAACGGCTGTCCGGGTTTAAGTCTTTTTTTATGGGATTTTAAGAAGATTTATGAGCTGCAAAGGCAAAGTGGCTCATGAAAATGTAAAAATTATAAAAAAGTGGCTCATGAAAATGTAAAAATTATAAAAAAGTGGCTCATAAAAATGTAATTATGGTGTATACTATTAACATAGTAAAATACGGAGGTACATTTTATGCCATATCTTGTTCGTAAGGCAGATGCATTTTTAAGGCAGTGGAAGAATAATCCGGGCAGATATCCGCTCATCATAAAAGGCGCAAGACAGGTTGGCAAGACAGAGACTATCAGGCGTTTTGCGGAAGAAAATTACAAAAATCTGGTCGAGATTAATTTTATCACGGAGCCAATTTATAAATCAATTATTCAGGATGGCTTTTCAGCGGAAAGTATTGTAAGGCTTATAAGCAGAATTGATCCGGGAAAACATTTTGAAGAAAACAACACATTGATTTTTTTTGATGAAATTCAGGATTTTCCGGAAATAGCAACGGCATTAAAGTTCTTCAGGGAAGATGGAAGATATGATGTCATATGTTCAGGCTCGCTTCTTGGTGTACAGTATCACCGTATTGCAAGCATAAGTGTGGGATACAAAATGGATTATCAGATGTATTCAATGGATTTTGAAGAATTTCTCTGGACAAGGGGTTACACAGATGAAATGATATCGGACATACTCAGCCATATGCTTGAAGGAAGGGCGTTTTCGGAGGCTGAATATAATGTATATTCCAACCTGTTTCTGGATTACTGTATTCTTGGAGGAATGCCGGCGGTTGTTGCTAATTATGTAGAAAAAGGTACATTTGAGGGTTCGCTTGCATTGCAGCGGCAGTTACTTACCGATTACGGCAATGATATTGTCAAGTACGCGGAAGGACTTGATAAGGCAAAGATTTTAAGTGTATATAATTCAATTCCGGCTCAGCTTGCCAAGGAAAACAAGAAATTTCAATATTCAAAGGTAGGCAAAGGTGCAAGGGCAAAGGACTACATGGGATGTGTTGAGTGGTTAAAGGATGCAGGGCTTGTCAACATATGCTATTGTCTTGGATTCCCTGAGCTTCCGTTAAAAGGAAATATTGACGAGAGTAAATATAAGCTTTACATCTCTGATACGGGCCTGCTTGTAGCCAGCCTTGATGATGAGGCACAGGCTGATTTGCGCGCCAATAAGAATCTTGGTGTATACAAAGGGGCTCTTTATGAGAATTTTGCAGCGGAGGCGCTGACAAAACAGGGGTATGGTCTGTATTATTACTCGAAGGAAAACTCTACGCTTGAGGAAGACTTTTTTATAAGGAGTGCTGACGAGCTTATTCCGGTTGAAGTAAAAGCCAATACTAATCAGGCAAAATCATTGTCACAGCTTATAAAAAGTGACACATATCCTGATATCAGACATGGAATTAAACTGACCGTTGGCAATGTCGGAATCAGCGGAACTATAATTACATTTCCATATTTTTGCGGCTTCCTGCTTAAGCGCTATATGGAAAAGCAGGATATTTTTAGATAAATTTAAAGAGGGGAAATGCACAGATGAATATTTTCAGGTACTATAACGCTATATCCGATGAGGACAAAAACAAAAAATATGCAGTGATAAAGCAGTGCATTACAATGCTTGAGGGCAAGGGTGATGCGGCGCTGGTTGATTCCATGATTGGAGAGGGCAGTCTTCAGCCTTTTTCGGTAGGTAAGAAAATCAGGGTCGATAAGGATGAGATTACTATAAGACGCAGGAGAATGAATATCCGTGATATAGGCAGAATGCGTATCAACGAAGAAGGTTCAATGGCGCTGTATGACCGGTACGGAAAGAAAATCTGCGGTACATTTACAGTTAATTATATGATGGAGAACATAGAGCTTTTGTGCTGGTGTCTGCATCATTACGGTGTGGAAGCCGAGATAACATCAGGTAAAGGCGAGCGTGTGTATCAGTACATAGTGCTTGCGATAGTAATTGCCGCAGCTATTGCGTGCAAAATATTTAGGATAATATAGATAAGCCGCATGAGTTATTCGTGGCGGCAGAATGGAGAAATAATGGAAAACATAACTAATAAAGTTAATAAGACACAGATTTTACAAAAGACATGGGTAGTGTGCGCACTTGCACTTGTGTGTACATTCCTGTGGGGAAGCGCGTCACCGTGCATAAAGCTTGGATATGCGCTGTTTAACATACCGTCAGGTGAAACATGGACACAAATATTATTTGCGGGAACAAGATTCGTTCTTGCCGGAATACTTACGATAATTATCGGAAGCATTCTTAACCGCGGTGCATTGCTGCCTACAAAAAGCTCGCTTCCAAGCATTGTAAAGCTTTCGATATTCCAGACGATACTTCAGTACATATTCTTCTATATAGGACTTGCGCACAACAGTGGTGTTAAGGCATCAATAATAAACGGTTCCAATACATTTTTTGTAATTCTTGTTGCAGCGCTGATATTCAGGCAGGAAAAGCTTAATCTTAAAAAGGTGGCAGGCTGCGTAATCGGCTTCGCAGGCGTTATCATTGTCAGCATGAACGGACAGAAGATAGATATGGACTTAAGTCTTATGGGCGACGGAAGCCTGTTCTTATGTGCGCTTTCGTATGCATTTTCATCATGCCTCATGAAGAACTATTCTAAGAAGGACAATCCGGTAATGCTCAGCGGATATCAGTTCATATTCGGTGGAATAGTGATGGTTATTCTCGGACTTGTAATGGGTGGAAGAATTACACAGGTTTCGGTAAGCGCCATTCTTATGCTTTTGTATCTGGCGTGTATATCGGCAGTCGCATATTCACTTTGGGGAATACTTCTTAAGTATAATCCGGTTTCAAAGGTTGCGATATTTGGCTTTACCAATCCGGTATTCGGAGTTATCCTCTCAGCATGGTGGCTTGGCGAGGGCGGAGCAGAGCTTGGCTGGAACGCGCTTGTTGCACTCATACTTGTGTGCATAGGTATATGCATTGTAAATGTAAAGACAGGGAAAGAGGATTAGCATGGATATTACGGCACAATTGGAGAGCGGAAGGATTCTTCCGCTTGTTTTCAGGCTTACGGTTCCTGCTGTAATTGCACAGCTTATAACATTTTTATATAACATAGTAGACAGGATGTATGTATCAAGAATTCAGGGCTCAGGAATGGATGCACTTGCGGCACTTGGAATTGTACTTCCGATTACGGAGTGTGCAATACAGATTGTATTCAATATTAATCTCAACAGGGCAACCGGTGGCAATAAGGATTACACCGCTGCACTTACGGTAATGCTCAGTGCGCTTCAGCTTATATCGCTTCCGCTTAACGGGCTTGGTAACGGAATGCAGCCGTTTGTAAGCTACAATTATGGTAAAGGCAATGCGCAGAGGCTTAAAAAGGGTATAACGTATGTCACGGTGATTGCATTTATCTTTGCGCTGGTTGTATGGTCGGCATCGCTGGCAGTTCCTGAGATGTACGCATATCTGTTCTCGGCAAGTGACAGTGTTACTCATATTGTGAAGAGCTACTGTCCTATGTTTTTAATGGGCTCAATTATGTTTTTCGTGCAGATGACGTTGCAGAATGTAAATGTTGCACTCGGTCAGGCAAAGTCAGCGCTGATTCTTGCGGTAATCCGTAAGGTGATAATTCTGATTCCGCTCTGTTTTGTGCTTACGCATTTTCTTGGATTTAAGGGCGTGTATATGTCAGAGGGAATTGCCGACCTTGTGGCAGGAATCATTACGACTGTTGTTATATTTACAACATTTCTGAGGATATTTAAAAAGAGACAGCAGGAAGTGCAGCAGATAGTATAATGAACGAGAGGAGGACAACAATTGAGTAGTTCAAAATCAGATTTTACACAGGGAAGTATAATAGGCAAGCTGGTGCCGTTTATGATACCGATACTCGGAGCACTTATATTGTGCTGTGGATCTGCTTGTTGTCGGACGTTTTGGAACAACCTCCGGGTTGTCGGCGGTATCAACGGGAAGTCAGGTGCTTAACCTTGTGACATTTGTAATTACCCAGCTTGCAATGGGAGTAACAGTGCTTATTGCAAGATATATGGGTGAGAAGAGGCCACAGCTTATAGGCGGCCTCATAGGCAGCGCGGCTATAGTATTTGCAATGATAGCGGCAGTGCTGTTTGTGGTAATGATATGCTTTGCCCGTCCGATAGCGGTTCTTATGCAGGCACCGGCAGAGGCCGTTGATCTTACGGCAGTGTATGTGCGTATATGTGGTGCCGGAATATTTTTTATTGTAGCATATAATATGCTGTCAGCGATATTCAGAGGGCTTGGAGACAGCAGATCGCCGCTCATTTTTGTTGCAGTTGCCTGTGTGATAAATATTGCAGGTGACCTTATACTTGTTGCAGGTCTTCATATGGATGCTGCGGGTGCAGCAATAGCAACGGTTGCGGCGCAGGCAGTCAGCGTTGTGCTTGCGTTTTTTATGCTACTTAAGAAAAAGCTTGATTTTAAACTTACTCTGAAGGATTTCAGGCTTAACAGTCAGTGCGCAAGAGCGCTTAAGATAGGGCTTCCACTGGCTTTACAGGAATGTCCTACACAGATTTCATTTCTTGCGCTGTGTGCATTTATAAACAGATTGGGACTTGAAGCTTCGTCAGGATATGGTGTGGCATGCAAAATTGTTAACTTTGCAATGCTTATTCCGAGCTCACTTATGCAGTCAATGGCGTCCTTTGTGTCACAGAATGTCGGTGCCGGCAATGAAAAAAGGGCGAAAAAGGCAATGTTTACTGGCATTGGAATCGGTCTTGTGATTGGCTGCATTGTCTTTGTATTTATAATGTTTAAGGGATACCTGCTTACGGGAATATTTACAACTGATGCGGCAGTCGTGCAGAAGGGATATGATTATCTCAGGGGCTTTGCACTTGAGAGTATTGTGACAGCAATTCTGTTCAGCATGGTCGGCTATTTTAACGGACATGACAAGACTGTCTGGGTTATGGTCCAGGGACTTGTCCAGACGCTGTTGGTAAGACTTCCGCTGGCTTATTATATGAGTATCCAGCCGGATGCAAGCCTTACTAAGATTGGTTTTGCGGCACCTGTAGCAACTATTTTCGGAATTGTGCTGAATGTGGTATTCTATATATATTGCAATAAGAAGGAGGCAAAAGCATAATGGAACATATTTCAAGAAATGATGCATTTGAGCTGTTAAAAAAATATAACAGTGACCCTTTTCATATCCAGCATGCGCTTACGGTAGAGGCTGTAATGAAGTGGTATGCCAATGAGCTTGGCTATGGTGATGACGCAGAGTATTGGGGAATAGTAGGACTTCTGCATGACATTGATTTTGAAATGTATCCTGATGAGCATTGCATTAAGGCACCTGAGCTGTTGAAGGGCGGCGGTGTATCGGATGACATTATACATGCCGTATGCTCACACGGATACGGAATTACTGTAGGCTGTGGTGTGACAATTGATGTTGAACCCGTGCATGAGATGGAGAAGGTGCTGTTTGCGGCGGACGAGCTTACAGGGCTTATCTGGGCGGCGGCACTGATGCGCCCGTCTAAGAGTACGAAGGACATGGAGCTCAAGTCGCTTAAGAAAAAGTACAAGAGCAAAGGCTTTGCGGCAGGATGCTCAAGAGAGGTAATTGAACGTGGAGCAGAACAGCTTGGCTGGGAGCTTGAGAAGCTTCTTACAATGACATTGCAGGCAATGGCGGCAACTGAAGATGAGATTAACAGACAGATGCAGGAAGAGTTTCCGGAGTAATCCGGAGACTCTTCCTGCATTATTTTTATATGGAATCTGAGATTCCCTCCTTCAGCTCCTGAACAAAATCGCCGACCTTATTAACGCAGTCTTTTCCATTTTCGGCAATGATATTTACAATGGCGCTTCCGACAATTACGCCATCACAGTAGGATGCCATGTCATGTGCCTGCTGTGCGCCGGATATGCCGAAGCCGACGCAATACGGGCATGATGCGTTGTCACGTATAAGACCGAAGAATTCGTCAAAATCAGTGCTGAAGCCGCTTCTGGTACCGGTAACGCCGTTAGATGATACGCAGTAGAGGAAGCCTGATGAATCAGCGGCAATCTCCTTAATACGGTCATGTGAAGCAGGAGACACAAGATTTATATTGTGAATGCCGTATTTATCAGCGTATGGAAGAAGCTCATCGCGTTCCTCGTATGGCATATCAGGGACGATAACACCGTCAATTCCGTATTCGCGGCACAGGGAGAAGAATTTCTCGGTTCCGTACACAAATATAGTATTAAGATACATCATTAGAAGAAGTGGTTTGTCGGTTTTTGTCCTGATGTTTTTCACTGTTTCAAAAATCTTGTCGAGCGTTGTACCGTTGTTGAGTGAGCGCAGGGAGGCCTTCTGGATTGTTACACCCTCTGCAATAGGGTCTGAAAACGGAACGCCGAGCTCTATTATATCGGCACCGCGGTCAAACATCTCAAGCACGGTCTTTTCGGTTGTCTCAAGGTCAGGGTCACCGGCTGTCACAAATGTTATAAGAGCCTTTTTATTGGCGGCCTTAAGCTCGGTAAAGCATCTGTCAATTCGGTTAATATTTTTATTGTCTGTATTCATTTATATTAGTCCTCCATTCCCGCCCGCATCGTGGGGCATCTCACTATTTTGCACACTGGTTCGGCATTGCAGCCGTTTAAGAATTCTCGATATCGTGTCCGCGGTATTTTGCGACAGAGTATACGTCCTTGTCACCGCGGCCGGAAAGATTTATAACCATAATCTGGTCAGGGCTCATTGTAGGAGCAATCTTAATTGCGGCAGCAACAGCATGTGCAGATTCGATTGCCGGTATAATTCCCTCCATACGTGACAGATATTCAAATGCACATACAGCCTCTTCATCAGTAATCGCAACGTAATCGGCGCGTCCTGTCTTCCACAGATTTGCATGCTCGGGGCCGATTCCCGGATAGTCAAGACCGGCAGATATTGAATATACAGGAGCAATCTGGCCGTATTTATCCTGAAGGAAAATAGACTTCATGCCGTGGAATATTCCCGTGCTTCCGTTAGTGAGAGTTGCAGCATTCATAGGAGTATCGGCACCGCGTCCGGCAGCTTCTGCTCCTACGAGACGGACAGAGGTATCAGGAATAAAATTATAGAAAGCGCCCATTGCATTAGAGCCGCCTCCGACACATGCCACAACGCAGTCAGGAAGACGTCCCTCCTTCTCCTGAAGCTGTGCCTTAATCTCAGCACTTATTACCTTCTGGAAGTCACGGACCATCTCAGGGTATGGATGAGGCCCCATTACCGAGCCGATGCAGTAAAATGTTGTCTCGATATTGGTACACCAGTCGCGCATTGCTTCATTGATGGCATCCTTGAGAGTTCCGGTTCCGCTGTCTACAGGAACAACCTTAGCACCGAGAAGTTCCATTCTGTATACATTAAGTGACTGCCTCTGTGTATCTTCAATTCCCATGTATACACAGCACTCGAGCCCGAAGAGAGCGCATACTGTAGCGGTTGCAACGCCGTGCTGGCCTGCACCTGTCTCAGCGATAATTCTCTTTTTACCCATGCGCTTGGCAAGAAGAATCTGACCGAGAACATTGTTAATCTTGTGTGCACCTGTATGGTTAAGGTCTTCGCGCTTAATATAAATCTTGGCACCTCCGAGGTCCTTTGTCATCTTATCAGCATAATACAGGAGTGACGGGCGGTTGGCATAATCGTGATAAAGTGCCTGTAGCTCCCTGTTGAATTCAGGGTCATCCTTATATCTGTTGTAGGCTTCCTCAAGCTCCGATACTGCATTCATAACAGTTTCAGGAACGTATTGTCCGCCAAAATCTCCGAATCTTCCTTTTTTATTCATATTAATCTCCATTCCTGCGCCATCTTTTGCGCATCTCAAGTTTGATTTGTAAATCCTCATAACGGCCGCCATTTTATCTGCATCCTTAAAGCCATCAGTTTCAATTCCGCCTGACAGATCGACGTTTGGCGATACACTCAGGGCTTCTGCAAGGTTATCACAATTAATTCCGCCTGCGAGAAAAAATGCTGTTCCGGCAGAGCTTTCAATACATCTGCCAATCGTCCGGCGGATAAGCTCCCAGTCAGCCTTTACGCCGGTGCCGCCCGCAGCTTTGGCAACATAGCTGTCAAGAACCAGACAGTCAGCCTGAAGCGCAAATGCAGCTATAATGTCATCTGAATTCCGAACCCTTGCTGCCTTCCATATTGAAATGTCCTGCAATCCGTGTAGTCTGAGTGCTTCACGTAAAGCACTGATATATTGTGCGTCCTCATGACCGTGAAGCTGTATCACATCAGGATGGCGGCAGCATTTATTCTGAATATCCGTAACATATTTAACAATATAATCGACATCCTCATCAACGAATACGCCGACGCTTTTAATGCGTCTGTCAAGCATGCCAAGCAGCGTTATTGCAGTGTCCGGTGCTATTGTGCGCCGGTAACCGTCTGAAAGAATCATTCCGATATAATCGGGAAGCATTTTGTTAGCGGCTTCGATGTCCTGTGTACGCTGCATTCCACAAAGCTTTATCATAAATGTTCAGCCTCCTATACGTTCTGCCTGAGAGTGCGCATACATTCAGGGATGCTTGCAAGTCCGCTGCGCATAAGTGTTTCACCGACCAGAACCGCATCAGCACCGGAAGCTTTTGCATACTGCATATCTGCGTTATTTTTGATTCCACTCTCGCATACCATAACCGTAGTCTCAGGAATGAGAGAGGAGAGGCGTTTTGTATTTTCAAGTGATACCTCAAATGTCTTAAGGTTGCGGTTGTTTATTCCGATGATATCAAATCCGATATTTACAAGGCGCTTAACCTCTTCCTCATCATGTGCTTCGGCAAGTACGTCAAGCCCAAGCTCGCCGGCAAGTCTGTAATAAGCCTCAAGCTCGTTATCGTTAAGCACGGCGGCGATAAGAAGAATTGCATCCGCACCGAGGAAACGCGCTTCGTATATCTGATAATCGTCAATGATGAAATCCTTGCGAAGCAGAGGAATGGAAACATTTTTACGGATATCAGCAAGATATTTTGATGAACCCTGGAAATAATGCTCCTCAGTGAGACACGATATTGCAGATGCCCCGGCAGCTTCGTACGCTTTTGCGATTGCAGCCGGATTAAAGTCAGGCTGTATCAGTCCTTTGGACGGAGAAGCTTTCTTTACTTCTGCGATTACAGAAAGTCCGTCTTTAAGCAAGGCATTTCTGAACACATGGGAAGCCTGCGCTGAAGGCTGTGGTGATGTGAGCGCAAGCTCCTTCATACGTTCCGGTGATGTGACAGATTTTTCACGTGCAAGCTGTTCTCTGCGCCTGCTTATAATATCTTCCAAAAACATAGGCGGCTCCTTATATATTATTAGTAAATGCTTTCATTTCATTGAGCTTTGCGAGAGCCTTACCGCTGTCAATCATCTCAATTGCAATCGCAACGCCTTCTTTAATATCCTTTGCATGACCTGAACAGTAGATTGCGCAGCCTGCATTGAGAATTACAGTATTGCGGCGCGCACCGCGGTCTGTACCGTCAAGAATTCCGAGCGTTATCTGCGCATTTTCGGCAGGAGTGCCGCCCTCAAGAACTGAAGGCTCACAGTATTCAAAGCCGTAATCATGCGGGTCAATGTCATATCTTTTGATTGCGCCGTCACGGACTTCAACAACGTGCGTCTTTCCGGTCATAGTAATCTCATCAAGTCCGTCACAGCCGTTTACAACCATTGCACCCTTGATTCCGAGCTGTATAAGGACATTAGCCATAAGCTCCATCAGGTTTTCGTCATATATGCCGAGTACAATGTAATCGGCAAGTGCAGGATTGGTAAGCGGGCCAAGTATATTGAAAAATGTTCTTGCGCCGATTTCCTTTCTTACAGGAGCAACATATCTCATTGCACCGTGGAATACCTGAGCAAACAGGAATGCGATACCGGTCTTGTCGAGGCATCTGGCTGCATCATCAGGTGAAAGCTTAATATTTACGCCGAGTGCGTCAAGACAGTCAGCGGCGCCTGATTTGCTTGATGCGGCGCGGTTGCCGTGCTTTGCAACAGGAATCCCTGCGGCGGCTATTACAAATGATGAAGTAGTTGATATATTAAATGTTCCCGCCATATCACCGCCGGTTCCTACAATGTCTACAGCAGAGCGGAAACCTTTGATAATGCTTGCTTTGTTGCGCATACCCTTTGCAAAGCCTGTAATCTCTTCAATAGTCTCGCCTTTCATTCGCATAGCCATGAGAAATGCAGATGTCTGTGCTTTTGTGGCTGCATCGCCCATGATGATGTTCATGGCTGCGTAAGCCTCTTCCTCTGTAAGATTTTTGCCGTCTGCGGCAAGAGCAATATATTTTTTCAGTGCAGTACGTTTTTCCTCAGGAATAGAAGGAACCTCAGCCTCGACCTTTATTCCCACACACTCACTTAAGAAGTTGGCAAGAATGTTGGTACCCATCTCGCAAAGAATTGATTCGGGATGGAACTGCACACCATATATAGGATATTCCATGTGCTGTACTGCCATTATCACACCATTCTCATCTTCTGCGGTAATTCTGAGTGATTCAGGAAAATGCTCTCTGCTGATGACAAGAGAATGATATCTTGCAACCGATATACTTTCAGGAAGTCCCATGAACAGCGGGCATGTGCCGTCAAGCTTAACCTGTGATGCTTTACCGTGCATAGGCTCCTCGCCGCGTATAATCTTACCGCCGAACACTTCACCGATAGCCTGATGTCCGAGACATATTCCGAGAATTGGGAGCTTTCCTGCAAAATGTCTTATCACATCCTCGCTTATTCCTGCCTGTGAAGGATAAGAAGGACCCGGAGATATAATAATTGCCTCAGGCGCCTTCTTCTCAATCTCCTCTATTGTAATCCTGTCATTTCGTATAACTTCTACATGAGGGTACAGGCCTTCAACAACCTGTGCCACGTTATAAGTAAAACTGTCGTAATTGTCTATAATAAGTATCATGATATACTCCTTTCTTATACGCATTCTCACTCGACTGCCATCTTTATTGCATTTATCACCGCAGATGCTTTCCTCACGGTCTCTTCGTACTCTTTTTCAGGTATGCTGTCATACACTATTCCGGCACCCGCCTGAACGTAGGCTTTGCCATTGCGGAAGAGTACCGTGCGGATAGCTATGCAGGTATCAATGTCACCGTTGAAGGCAAGGTATCCGACGGTGCCTCCGTACAGACCGCGCT
>CAMBEF010000007.1 GCA_945865495.1 uncultured Bacteroides sp.
CAACAGAGTACGTCAGGCTGCAATCACACAGGAAATCACCGAGGTAATCGGTGGTGCCAAGGCTTTAAAGAAGAAAAAGAGAAAGCAAGTGAGGTGAGACTTACAATTATGGAGAATTTAGGTAAGATTGTACAGGTTTCAGGCCCGGTTGTCGATGTAGAATTCGAGGATAGTAATCTCCCATCAATTAAAGAAGCCCTCTATGTAATAAATAACGGACATAAGTGCGTTATGGAGGTCGCACAGCATATAGGTCATAATACAGTACGCTGCATTATGCTTGCTGCCAGCGAGGGACTTAGCAGGGATATGACAGTTGTTGCTACAGGCGACAGTATACAGGTGCCTGTAGGCGAGAAGACACTTGGAAGACTTTTCAATGTGCTTGGTGAGACTATTGACGGCGGTGAGAAGCTCGATGATGAGACACACTGGTCAATACACAGAGAGCCGCCTACATTTGAAGACCAGAGCCCTGTTGTAGAGATGCTTGAGACAGGTATCAAGGTTATTGATCTTCTTGCACCTTATGCAAAGGGTGGTAAGATTGGTCTGTTCGGCGGTGCCGGCGTTGGTAAAACAGTACTTATTCAGGAACTTATTCATAATATTGCAACTGAGAGAGGCGGATACTCAATATTCACAGGTGTAGGTGAGCGTTCAAGAGAGGGTAATGATCTTTGGACAGAGATGAAAGAATCGGGCGTACTCGATAAGACAGCCTTAGTGTTCGGTCAGATGAATGAACCACCTGGAGCTCGTATGAGAGTTGCCGAGACGGGACTTACAATGGCTGAGTACTTCAGAGACGTTAAGCATCAGGATGTGCTTCTGTTCATTGATAACATTTTCCGTTTCGTACAGGCCGGTTCAGAGGTTTCGGCACTCCTCGGACGTATGCCTTCAGCCGTAGGTTATCAGCCTACACTGGCTAATGACGTAGGTGAACTTCAGGAAAGAATTGCATCTACAAAGGACGGTTCCGTTACATCAGTACAGGCTGTATATGTGCCTGCCGATGACCTTACGGATCCTGCACCTGCAACTACATTCGCCCATCTGGATGCAACAACCGTTCTTTCAAGAAAGATTGTTGAGCAGGGTATCTATCCTGCAGTTGACCCACTGGAGTCATCATCAAGAATCCTTGAGGCTGATGTTGTCGGTGAGGAGCACTATAATGTCGCAAGACGTGTTCAGGCTATTCTTCAGAAGTACAAGGAATTACAGGATATCATTGCAATTCTTGGTATGGAAGATCTGTCTGATGAGGATAAGACAACTGTATACAGAGCAAGAAAGATACAGAGATTCCTTTCACAGCCATTCTTCGTAGCTGAGAACTTCACGGGAACACCGGGAAGATTCGTACCTGTCAAAGAAACAGTGGCAGGATTTAAGGCTATCCTTGATGGCGAGATGGATGATTATCCGGAGGGTGCATTCTTTAACGTTGGTAATATAGAAGACGTTAAGAAAAAAGCAGCAGAAATGGCTAAGAATTAAGCGGGGTGTATGAGTATGAGTACATTTTCCTTAAAAATCGTAGCATGTAATAAAGTATTCTATGACGGTGAATGCGAGGTTCTCATATTCCCGGCATACGATGGTGAGATGGCTGTCATGGCTCATCATGAGCAGATGACATCAACAGTTGAAATCGGAGAGATACGTTTTAAACTTCCTGATGGAACATGGCAGGAGGCGGTTGTATCTGATGGACTTATAACTGTAGATCATAACAGGGTCAACATTATCGTGTATTCAGCAGAAAAGCCTGAGGAGATTGATAAGTTCCGTGCGGAGGCAGCTCTTGAGAGAGCTAAGGAGCAGATGCAGGCAAAGCAGAGTATCATGGAATATCATATATCACAGGCATCACTTTCAAGAGCTATGGCCCGACTTAAGGGTGCCAGGGGCAACTGATCAGGTTATTAGAATCTTATCAGGACAGCGCAGACGGAAGCACTACAGACCGCCTGTGCTGTTTTGTTTTATATTGAGATGCGGATGGAAGGGGATGACAGGTTGGAGAAAAGCAGCGGTAATAATGACGGGGGAAGACCTGAGCTTACCAATAAAAAGACTCTGGTTGTGTATACAATTCTGTTGATTCTGCTTATATCAGCCATTATACTTAACCGGGATTTCTTTGTCAGAATGACACATGAAATGAAAGAAATGAGCATTGCCGGTATCATAGTTGTGTGTGTATGCGGCATATTGTACAGAGTGCTTGACGGAGTAGTTCTATATCAGATGGGGCATAAGTATTCATCTGAATTCACACTTTCCAAGGCTGTTGTGACAGCGCTGTGCGGCTCATTTTTCAGGGTAAGTACTCTTGGAAGCGGAATGGCAGTTTCAAAAATATATTACATGAAGCGTGACGGAATTGAGATTGGTAATGGAATGGGAATCTGTTTTTTACAGACGATATTCTTTAAACTTTCAATTCTTGTTATGGGAGTTGTGGCCATTGTGTGCAGTACAGTTTCAAGAGCGGCATTTGCAAATTCAAAAATTTTTGTTATTATAGATATTGCTGCCAATGTCCTGCTTGTCGCAGCGATGGTTACAATTGCAGTTAATAAGCGGCTGACAGGATTCCTTTTCAGACTGGGAAGGAAGATATGTGCAAAGTTTCCTAAGGCAATGGCATTCCTTGAAAGGGCAGGCTATGAGGTTGACCTGCTTCAGAATGAGTCAGCTGTAGCAATGAAGGATAAGAAACTGTGTATTATACTGCTTGCGGAATCTGTACTTATGCAGGCACTATGGTATGTCACTCCGTGTATTGCGGTTATAGGCGACGGAGTAGCATTGCCGGACGTATTTGCAATGATAGCGATAGCCAACATGCTTGCCGGAGTTATTCCGATGCCGTCGGGGTTTGGCTCGGTCGATGTATTCTTTGTATTAATGTATGTTCAGGCGGGGGCGTCTGTTGCAGCAGCGCTTGCAATGGTTGTGTACCGCTTTGCAACAACGTTTGTGCCATTCTTTGCCGGAGCACCAGCAGTATTTGCATATATCAGAAGAGAACGGACTTAATCAGCTTCAAAAGGGAGAATCACGAGGGAGGAAATGTATGCCGACATTCACCAAAAAAGCAATAGAAATTGCGCTTTTTAAATTGCTGAATGAAAAGCCGCTTTCTAAAATAACAGTAAAGGACATAGTAGAGGAGTGCGGAATTAACCGTAATTCATTTTATTACCATTTTCAGGATATTCCGGCTTTGATAGAAGAGTGTATCATTGAGGAGACAAACAGTGTACTTGAAGATATAAGCGGAATTGCCACAATGAGGGAAAGCGTCGAGAAGATAATCCAGAGGCTGTATCAGAATAAGACAGCGCTCTATCACGTATGGGGCTCGTCCAATCACGAGCAGCTTGAGATTCATCTTATGAGAATATGTGACAATTTTGCACAAAAATATGTTAATGGCTCTGAAGCGTATAAAAATGAGAGTGAAGAGCACAAACAGATTATGCAGGATCTGCTGCAGTGTGAGTGCTTTGGACAGCTTGTCAAATGGTTCAACAGCGGTATGACTATCAATCTTATGGAGCATGTTGACAAGGTGGCGCAGATGGTAGACAAAGGGCTATTTAGATTTGATAAATAATTATGTATGTGGTAAAATAATCCCAGCATGCGCGGATGCGTTATGCTGGGATTTTTATAAATAATATTAGTTGGAGATAAATATGGCGAATAAAAAAAACAGCAGAAAGAAGAGCACAATGAGATTAAGGCCTGTATGGGTGGTGGTCCTTTGCATACTTGCAGTGCTTCTTGTCATACTGCTTTTCAGGGCATGTTCAAAGACTGATGATGATACATCATCTAATGCAAGCATAAGCGTAATCGATATGAATGCTAATGTGCAGACTATAGAAGAGACGAGGGCAGTAGAACAGACTTCGGTTAAGATTGATATTCCAAGCTGCAAGGTTGTTGTCGGAGAAAAGATATATGTCACGGCAACAGTAACACCTGCTAATACAGACAGGTCACTCCAGTGGAAGAGCAGTGATGAGAAGGTGTTCAGGGTAAGCCAGGATGGCATTGTGGAGATTACAGGAACAGGTACGGCAGCTCTTACTGCTACCGTTGGCGATGTGTCTGACGCAATTGTTATTGAAGGAATAGAGAAGAATGATTCAAAGTCACAGATGAACCTGCCATCATATGACGAAGTCAGGTCATCGGACAATGCAGATGCGGACAGCAATGCAAATAATGACGGACAGCCGCAGCAGGAGACGCAGGCAGCGGCCGCACAGCCTAAGACGACGCAGGCAGCGACAATGCCTTCGGTAAAGGTCGTGAGCAGAGGCTTAAGGAGTTATCAGATTGCTGATGTACTTGGAGGATTAGGATTCCATTCCACAGGAGATAATGTATTTGTATATGGTGACGGAGATGACTATTCAGGTGAGATTATAGTGCAGCCTGATGTTTCAATCATATATATCAAGAAGAATTCGGCAGATTATGATTCTGCAGTACAGTCGGTGCTGCAGAATCTTCTACCTGATGAATATACACAGGCATGGAGCAATTACACATCTGCAACGACAGACAGAACCTTTATACTTGAAGGCAGGACGGTACGAATAGTAACGGCAGGCAATGGTGGTCACTCCCAAATAGTTGTATACAATTAATGAGTGATTTGTTATAATATTGTCATATTTGACGGAGTAACTGCATTTATTATAAGGTGCGCAATATGCACCGGATTGGATGAGTCAATTATGTTGAATGAAAGCAAGGTCAGGATGATGACCAAGATGGCTATATATGAGAAGAATGAGGGGCGCAGGGAATTAAGGACGGCCAAGTATTTTAAGACTGATTATGTATCACTCGGAGTCCTTAATACGATTATTGCGGCAACGGCAGCATATGTTCTCATTATACTTATGATAGCATTATCTAACATGCAATGGCTGACAAACAATGTCAATAATATTGATTATGCGTCTATTGGAAGCAGATTTGCTGCATATTATGTTGTTTATCTGCTGTTTTTCTCAGTGGTGAGCGCATTTGTATATGCGCGCAGATATGACAGGTCACGCAGGGATATTAAGAAGTTTTTTGCAAGACTGAATAAGCTTGAACATTTTTATGATAAGAACAGAAAGAATAGTACAGAGCGATGATACGCCCGGTATGAGATTGGAGATTCGGAGGATTCAATGGCTGTTTTACTTGAATTAAAAGAGAAGATTAAGAGGATTTATGGAAGATATAATACATATATAGTGCCGGCTGCCAAGTTCCTGGTTACACTTGTTGCCATGCTGATGCTTGACAGTTCGATAGGCTATGTATCTGTACTCAAGAGCCCGCTCATAGCGATACTTGTGGCAATAATATGTGCATTCATGCCGGCAGGCTTTATGGTGGTATGTCTTTCCATGGTTCTTGTTGTGCATTTGTATTCAATATCCGCTGAATTTGCACTTGTTACGCTGTGCCTGATACTTATAATGTATCTTTTATATTTCAGGCTTGCATCAAAGACAGGATATCTCATTGTCATCACAGCTATGCTGTGCTGTATTAAGCTTCCGTATCTTGCTCCTATAGCTCTCGGGCTTACGATAGGACTTCCGGCAGCTATCCCTGTAGGATTCGGAACAATTATATATTACATAGTTAAGACTGCGAGTGACTATGAAGCGGCCATAACGGGACAGTCAGCTTCCAATACGGTTCAGAAGTTCACATTTATTGTGGACGGATTCCTCAATAACAAAGATATGATTCTTCTTCTCTTTGTGATGGTTATAACTGTGATTGTTGTAAGCATAATCCGCAGAATGGCAATAGACAATGCATGGAATGTTGCAATTGTTGCGGGAGCACTTCTTGAATTCGTATTTGTGATAATCGGTAAGCTTGCACTTTCAGCAAGTCTTAATATTATAGTGGCAATAATCGGAATACTGCTTTCGGTAGTGATAGCTTACATATGCGAAGTTGTATTTTTTAATCTTGATTATAAGAGGACAGAATTTGTCCAGTATGAAGATGATGAATATTATTATTATGTCAAGGCAGTACCTAAGGTGAACCTCGTGAATGAAGACCTCAGAGTTAAGAGGATTAATGCGCAGAAAGCGCGCAATACCGATGATATTAACAGCAGAAGGTCATCAAGACAGACAACGAGACCGTCTAAGAGAGATTTTGAAGATGATGATGACAGTACACAGATTTAATGAACAATAAGCAGACTGACAGTAAGTCTGGGCACTTGATATGGAGGACACAGTGACAGCAATTAATTCTTTGTTACAACAGTATTCGCTGTATATACCTCAGATTACATGGACCGATGTAATCGAGATAATTATAATTGCATATGTATTATATAATGTCCTCATATGGATTAAGGATACGAGAGCGTGGGCGCTTCTTAAGGGTATTATAATTGTGGTTGCGCTTGTGATGATTGCGGTGCTTCTTAACCTCAGAACCATATTGTGGATTGCAGGTAAAGCGATAAGTGTAGGAATTATAGCAATTGTAATCATATTCCAGCCTGAATTGAGACGTGCGCTTGAACAGCTTGGACGCAAGAGAGTATTTACCGGAATATTCGGATTTGATTTTGGAAGGCCGCAGCAGGACAGGTTCTCAAGCAGGACGGTGGAAGAGATTATCAATGCCACTTATGAGCTTGCTAAAGATAAGACAGGCGCACTCATAGTAATAGAGCAGGATATGCTGCTCAGTGAATACGAACAGTCAGGAATTGAACTTGACGCTGTTGTATCGAGCCAGCTTCTCATTAATATATTTGAGCATAATACTCCGCTTCATGACGGAGCTGTTATTGTAAGAGGAGACAGGATAGTATCTGCAACTTGTTATCTTACACTTTCGGACAATAATGCCATAAGCAAAGAACTTGGCACAAGACACCGTGCGGCAGTAGGAGGCAGTGAGAATTTTGACTGCTTTATAATAGTTGTATCCGAAGAAACAGGGTATGTGTCAGTTGCTGTCGGCGGCGAACTTATCCGCAATATAGAAGGTGAGGAACTTAGAAGTAAGCTTGAATATATAAGACATAAGACGATGGATGTTAAGTCTTTCAGATTATGGAAAGGAAGGTTGAAGAGTGAAGGAAAAATTGTTGAATAACCTTAGCCTTAAGATTCTTTCCGCAGTCTGTGCGATTATTATATGGATTATAATAGTCAACGTATATGACCCGTCAACAAGCGTTACCGTCAGCGGCGTTGAGGTACAGCTTGTTAATACGGAATCTCTTACAGAGAAGGAATATGCATATGAGGTTGTTGACGGAAGCAAGATTTCAGTATATATAAGCGGACCGAGAAGTATCGTAACAGATATAAAGGCCAAGGATATTGTGGCAACTGCAGATCTCAGTAATGTTACGGTATTTTCCGATTATGTGGATATTGACGTTAAGGTTGTCAAAGACGGAGTATCAGCATCAAGTATAGAGATAGCACCAAAGACAACAGCCATAAGGCTTAAGATTGAGAACAGGGTAACCAAGACATTCAATATAGATACAGAGCTTGTGGGAACGCCGGCAGACGGATATGTGATAGGAGGCCAGCAGATAAGCCCGTCATCAGTTAAGGTTACCGGAACATCATCGGTAGTCGACAGCATATCATCTGTTAAGGCTTCGTATGATGTAAGCGGTGCGACGATGAATATAAGTGATGTTGCACCAATTAAGCTTTATGATTCACAGGGAACCGAGATTGTCGATGACCGTATTGAGTTGTCAAAGACAGCAGTTGATATCAAAGTTAATGTGCTTATGACAAAGACTGTGCCGGTTACTTATAAGACTAAGGGGATCCCGGCAGACGGTTACAGGGTTTCGGGTATTGACCAGGCCGTTACGGAGGCAGTAATAGCTGGAACAGAGGATGTATTGAGGGATGTTAATTCAATAGATGTGCCTGACAGTGCAATAGATGTGAGCGGTCTTAATGCGGATAAGATATTCCACGTAAGACTTTCATCATATCTTCCGGGTAATGTTACAGTAATGTCTGAAGGAGTTGTTAACGTTACTGTCAGAATATACCCGGTGTCCGAGAGAGAAATATCGGTTCCGGTGACGGGAATAGTATTGAGTAACCTGCCACAGGGATATAATATATCATTTGGCGACGTCACGGCAGTGAATATCACTGTAACAGGAGAGCAGTCGGTTTTGTCGGCTCTTACCGTGACTGGAATAGTACCTACGATTGATCTGTCAGGTATTAAGGAAGGTGACAATACACTTCAGTTAAAGGTTACACTTCCTACAAACTGCACATTGAAGCAGAATTATACTGTCAATGTGACTGCAGAGAGCGTAAACGGCTGATAACGGCCGGTTATATATGCTAATATATTTCTAATATATTCATCAAAATGTTAGTATCCGTGCCAGAAAGAGAGACATTTACAATAACATATTACGGATACGGAATGGAGGCAGATATGGGGTATATGGAGACCTACAAAGAATGGTGTGATAATCAGTATTTCAGCGATGAAGCAAGAGCTGAGCTTGCATCAATAGCAGGCAATGAAGCTGAGATAGAAGACAGATTCTATAAGAATCTTGAGTTTGGCACAGGCGGATTAAGAGGTGTAATCGGCATTGGTACTAACCGCATGAACATCTATACAGTACGTAAGGCAACACAGGGACTTGCTAATTTTATCATCAAGGAGAATGCGGCAGACAGAGGAGTTGCTATTGCATATGACTCAAGAAGAATGTCACCTGAGTTTGCTGATGAGGCTGCACTTTGCCTTAATGCTAACGGAATTAAGGCATATATATTCCCTACATTAAGACCTACACCGGAACTTTCATTTGCAGTAAGAGACCTTCACTGCATAGCTGGTATTGTAGTAACAGCAAGCCATAATCCACCGGAATATAACGGATATAAGGTATATTGGGAAGATGGTGCACAGATTACTGCACCTAAGGATACACAGATAATTACAGAAGTTAACAATGTTACAGACTTTAACAGTGTCAAGACGATGGATAAGGATGAGGCTAAGATTGCCGGTCTTTACAATGTTATAGGTTATGACCTTGATGACCGTTATATTGCAGCTCTTAAGAAGATGAGCATAAACGGAGACCTTATTAAAAAAGTAGCTGATGACTTCACTATTGTGTATACACCGCTTCACGGCACAGGTAATATTCCTGCAAGACGTGTACTTAAGGAACTCGGATTTAAGAATGTATATGTAGTTCCTGAGCAGGAAAAGCCGGATCCTGATTTTACAACACTTGAGTACCCTAATCCTGAGGATCCTAAAGCATTCACACTTGCACTTAAGCTTG
Organism: uncultured Bacteroides sp.; assembly: GCA_945865495.1. Lineage (GTDB taxonomy): Bacteria > Bacillota > Clostridia > Lachnospirales > Lachnospiraceae > Bacteroides_F. The sequence continues at coordinate 9,380 of CAMBEF010000007.1, forward strand.
CCAAGGAAAAGAATGCAGATATCATCCTTGCTACAGACCCTGATGCAGACAGACTTGGAGTATATGCCAAGGATTCAAAGACCGGAGAGTATGTATCATTTACAGGTAATATGTCAGGAATGCTTATTGCTGAATATCTGCTTTCACAGAGAAGAGAGAATGGTACACTCCATAAGAATGGTGCTTTTGTTAAGACAATTGTTTCAACTAATATGGCAGATGCAATCGCAGCTGAGTATAATGTAAAGCTTATTGAAGTCCTTACAGGCTTTAAGTTTATCGGTGAGCAGATTAAGCTTTTTGAGCAGAACGGTACATATGAGTATGAGTTTGGGTTCGAAGAAAGCTACGGATGTCTTGTAGGAACACATGCAAGGGACAAGGATGCAATTGTTGCGGTTATGGCATTATGTGAAGCTGCCGCATATTATAAGACAAAGGGACTTACACTGTGGGATCAGATGATTAACATCTACGAGAAGTACGGCTACTACAAGGAAGGACTTAAGTCTATAACACTTAAGGGCGTTGAGGGTGTTGCAAAGATTCAGGAGATGCTTAATAATCTTCGTGCCAACAAGCCTTCTAAGATTGGTTCATGGGATGTACTTGCAATCCGTGACTACAAGGAAGACACAATCCATAACCTTAAGACAGGAGAGGTAACCAAGACAGGGCTTCCTAATTCTAATGTACTTTACTATGATTTATCAGATAACGCATGGTACTGTGCAAGACCATCAGGAACAGAACCTAAGATTAAGTTCTACATGGGTGTTAAGGGAACAAGCCTTGAGGACGCACAGGCTAAGCTGGATGAGCTTACACAGGCTGTTATGGATCTTGTTCAGGGTTAATTGTGAACATTAATTTACAGTAAGAACACATGGAAAACACATTTCATTGATAGACTTCAATCTATAAATGAAATGTGTTTTTTGATGAAAGGAGATAATCGGTCATGTATGATGATAATCAAATGAATAATAATAATGTACCAAGGTTTGATTCGCAGACAGGCGAGCCATTATTTACAGGAGATGTTCAGAATGCACAAGATACGCAGTCTGATACATCAGATACCAATACAGATAACGCACAGCAGCCGGCATATACCTATTACGACATCAATCCGGTACAGCAGCCACAAAAATCGGCCAAGGAATTGAAGCGTGAACAGAAGGCAATGAAGAAGGCTGCAAAGCACGAACAGAAAAAGCATAACGGCGGCGCAGGATATTTTGCCAAGCTTGTTATATCAGCAGTTATATTCGGCCTTATAGCCGGAGGTGTAATGTTCGGAGTCAACAAAGCAGGTGAGAAGTTCGACGGCGGCGGAAGTTCGGCTTCTGATATCCAGATTCCGATGGTGTCTAATCAGGGCAGCGGCACAGATGCAACTGTGAATGCAGGAACATCAGTTGTGCAGACTGAAGATTCAACAATATCGGCCCCTATGGATGTAAAGGGCATAGTTAAGACAAGTATGCCGTCAATTGTAGCAATCAATGGTGAAGTTACGGTATCATCAGGATATTCATATCCGTTCTCCGGCACACAGAAGTCTAAGACAAGCGGTACCGGAATCATAGTTGGCAAGAATGATACTGAACTTCTTATAGTAACGAATGCACATGTTGTTGACGGAGTAAGCAATCTAACATGTACATTCACGGATAATGAGCAGGTAAGTGCTACGGTTAAGGGCAGCAAGAGTAACAAGGATATTGCTGTTGTTGCAGTTTCACTTTCATCACTTAAGGAATCAACAGCAAAGAGCATTGCTATCGCAGAGCTTGGAGATTCTGATTCCGTAGAACTTGGTGATCAGGTAGTTGCAATAGGTAATGCACTTGGCGAAGGTCAGTCAGTAACAGTCGGATATGTCAGCGCACTGAATCGTTCAATTGTTGTTGATAATACTGAATATACCAACCTTATAATGACAGATGCAGCAATTAACCCCGGTAACAGTGGCGGTGCATTGCTTAATTCATCAGGCAAGGTAATAGGTATTAACTCAGCAAAGTATTCTTCTGAGGAAGTAGAGGGTATGGGCTATGCAATCCCTATTTCGTCAATTAAGGATGTCCTTGATACACTGATGAATAAGCAGACAAGACAGAAGGTATCAAGTGATAAGGCTTCATTTTTAGGAATATCAGGTGTTGATGTGACATACTCGATATCTAAGGCTTACGGCTACCCACAGGGTATTCTTCTTCAGAATGTTCAGCAAGATTCTCCGGCAGACAAGGCAGGACTTGTTAAGAACGATATCATAACAGGATTTGACGGAGATTCGATATCATCATTCTCAGATCTTAAGGAGAAGATGCAGTATTATGCTTCAGGTGAGAAGGTAACAATTGATTACTATCACATGGAGAATGGCGAGTACAAGCTTAAGAGTGCCGAGGTTACACTTGGACATAACAGTAACTGACAATTATATGAGGGGGCGCTCATGAAAGACGAAAAGATATATTCAATACCTGTTACAGAGGCATTTGAAAAGGACTGTGAATGTCCGGTGTGTGCAATGTATAACAGACTTGAGCAGGATGCTGTGGATTATGCAATGGGACCAAGCTATATGGAGGCAGACATACGTGAAGTTACAGACAGAACGGGCTTCTGTGGGAAGCATATAAGAATGGTTGCTGCAAAAGGTAATACATTAGGAATGGCACTCGTGCTTAAGACACATTTTGATAAAGTTATAGATGATGTAAGCAGACTTCAGTCTGAGAGCACAACACCCAAAAAGTCATTATTCCGTAAGACGGATACAGATAAAGATGCGGTGTCGGAGTATATTGACACACTTGAGCATTCATGCTTTGTATGTGACAGGGTGGATAAGACATTCGCAAGATATATAGATACAATATTTTATCTGTGGAAGAACAATTCTGAGTTCAGAACCATGTTTGGCAATACCAAGGGATTCTGTACATCGCATTATGCAGAATTAAGGAAGATGGCACCACAGTCACTTGGCAAAGATGCACCGGAATTCATTAAGGAGATTGACAGGCTGTATACGGATAATATGAAGCGTGTAAGGGATGACCTTGAATGGCTGATAAAGAAATTTGATTACAGATATGCCAATGAGCCTGCAGGTAATTCCAAAGATGCCATACCAAGGGCGATAGTTAAGATTAATTCAACGGATATAGATAATCAGAATCTGTAATTCGCAGACAGGCAGTCAATATAAAAGTGATATAAAAAGCAGTAACGGTCATGAGATATACTCACATATTAAGTATCTCATGTATTGTTACTGCTTTTTATATGTCAATATGTAAGGCTTTGGTTATTCTTGGTTGTCGCTGGTATTAACGTACATGCAGAAAATAGAGCATTACCGTACATATTATAAGGCACAGTATCGTTGCCGGAAGAGCATATCTGCAATACTGTCCCCATGTTATATGGTGGCCGTTTCTTGAAGCTATTGAAGTGCCGACTACGTTGGCTGAGGCACCGATAGGTGTAGCGTTGCCTCCGATGTCGGTACCGAGTGCAAGCGTCCATGCGAGTGTCTCAACAGGTATTCCCTGAGTCATGGCGAGTGCCTTTATTACGGGAACCATAGTTGCCGCAAATGGAATATTATCAATGATAGCGCTTGCGAATGCAGAGAACCAGAGGATAACACATACCATCACCATGACGTGTCCCCCGCTTGCACGGCTTATAAGGTCAGCAAGCAGGTCAAGGATATGTGTCTGCTCAAGGCCGCCTACAACAACAAAAAGTCCGATGAAGAAATATATGGTCTTCCAGTCTATACTGCGCAGCAGTCCGCCTTTGACGTCAACAGATGTTACAAGTGTAAGTACTGCGGCAATTATACCGATTGATGCTACAGTTATGCCTGTCTGCGCATGTGTGACGAGCAGGAATACAATCATCAGGAAAATCATTGTGCTGATCATGAATCCGAGCTTGTTGCTTATGGCTGAGGAAGGATCAGGCATAGCAGAAGGATCTGCCATATGGGAGCCTTCTTTTAACTTCTTTGCGAAACAGAGATAAAAATATATAATCATGGCAATAAGTGCAACAAGAATGATTATGCCTGTATTAGTAAGAAAGTCCATGAATGTAAGTCCGAGAGATGTTCCGATTATAATATTGGGCGGGTCACCGCTCATCGTTGCGGCTCCACCGAGATTGGCACAGAAAATCTCAGGAAGAATCATATATACAGGGTTGAACTTAAGGAGTCCGGATAATTCTATAGTTATTGCAGTCAGAAACAGAACGACGGTTATACTGTCAATAAACATCGATAATACCGCAGATAATACCATAAATGTTATAAATATCGGCACTATCCGGTATCTGACAGATTTGGCAAGCCACAGGCACAGCCATCTGAAAAATCCTACTCTTCCCATTCCCTCAACAAGAACCATCATTCCAAAGAAAAACAGGATTGTTGACCAGTTAATTCCCGAAGAAGCAGATTCTGAGACGCCCGGAGCATACCAGAATTCTGATGTAGTAAAGCATCTGAGATTAAGTGTATCCCAGATTGCTGATGTGCTGCGCATACATATGCCGAATACGACGATAATCATGGCAGCAGCACCTATGAGAGCCGGAATGTACCGCTCAACCTTGCCGCTGATAATGCAGGCAAACATGGTGATAAAGATAATTACTGCAAAAACCTGACTTACCATTATTTGTAACTCCTTCTTTTTTAATGCGAAAATATACATTTTATTATAAACTAATTCCTGCCAACTTCAAGTTACAAGTTGCAATCCTGGCGGAAATTGGTAAAATATACATTATGGATATATGAGCATATGTATGCACATAAGACAGTGCAGAACAGGAGGAAGATATTATGGCTTCAAAGGTATATTTTTCATCACAGATTTCAAAGGAACGTATGGTAGATATGTATAAGGCACTTGGTGTCAGTCTTCCGGGCAGTGTAGCTGTTAAACTTCATTCCGGTGAGGAGGGAAACCAGAATTATCTCAGACCTGAATTCATGAAGGATATTATACAGTATGTTAACGGAACGGTTGTTGAGTGCAACACTGCTTATGAAGGAGCACGTAATACAACGGAAAAGCATAAAAAGCTTATGAGCAGCCACGGCTGGAGCAAGTATTTTGATGTAGACATTATGGATGCTGACGGACAGATGGAGCTGCCTGTGCCTGAGGGAAAGCAGATTAAGGTCAATTATGTGGGAAAGAATCTCGCAGACTATGATTCAGTACTTGTTCTTTCACATTTTAAGGGACATCCGATGGGAGGATTTGGAGGAGCACTTAAGAATATCTCAATCGGAATAGCTTCTTCATATGGCAAGGCATACATTCACGGAGCAGGAGATCCTGACAAGTTATGGACGGCTGACCATGATTCATTCCTTGAGTCAATGGCTGATGCTGCAAAGTCGGTCATTGATTATGAGAAGGGCGATATGGCATTTATAAATGTAATGTGCAATATGAGCGTTGACTGCGACTGCTGTGCGGTTGCGGAGGATCCATGCATGCAGGATATAGGCATACTGGCAAGTCTTGATCCTGTTGCGCTTGATCAGGCATGTATTGACCTTGTGTATGCATCTGAGGATCCGGGAAGAGACCATCTTGTAGAGAGAATAGAATCAAGAAACGGTGTTCATACAATTGAGGCGGCAGCGGCAATCGGCGCAGGCTCAAGGGAATATGAGCTTATTAACATTGATTAGGCGGTAACAGATGGATAAGGTTAAGGAATGTGTTAACTGCGGTGCTACAATAAGTGCTGAAGATACAGAATGTCCATATTGCCATTATATGCAGTATGATGCGGCAGAAGCCCGGTATATGGATACTCTTGAGTCAATGAATGACAGTATGGGCAGCCTTGACAGGAATACGCGTAAGATTGCCAGAAAGGACATTGTAAGAAGTGTGCTTATTACTCTGGCAGCGGCAGCAGTATTTGCAGGTATAGGCATACTGTCAGGAATAGCACATGAAAAAGCAGATTCATATTATTACGGAGAGAAGAACCGGATTGTCAAAGGCTTTGACTGGTATGATGCCAATGCGGATGAGCTGGATAAGGCATATTCGGATAAAGATTTTGCAGGCATTTACAAGATAATCAATGCTGACAGCAAAGGCCCGTATTACGGTATTTTACATAACTGGGAGCATTACGATATATATCAGATATATACAGGTTCATATTACAGATTTGAGCAGTATATGGCTGATGAGGACAGAGACAGACAGTATGTATTTGAGGCGCTCTACCGCAATGCAATCAGTACGCTTGAGCTTGAATATAAAAAAGATTCCAATGCGTCAAAGCTTTATTCTAAGTGCAGTGATGAGGAGAAGAAGATTGTTGACGGATGGCTTGACAATGTAAAACGATTTCTTACAGATGATGCAGGACTTACGGAAGCGCTGTGCAGAGCTGACTATTATGCTCTGTACAGCACCGGATATATGGATTATTCAAAGGCATCAGAATATGCTGAGAAGTACTACAATGCTAAGGGAGGAGCACAATGAAATGTAAGAATTGCGGAGCACCGCTTAATCTTAATGTGAAGTTCTGCCCTAACTGCGGTACACCTAATGAAGAAGCGGCAAAGCATATTAAGGATATGGAGAATTACGGCCGGAAGTTTAACCAGACGCGCAACCGTGTTGTAGGTAACAGTAAGTGGTTTGTTGAGTATATAGCACCTCTTACAGCTCTGGCGATTGCTGTTGTTATTTTTGCCGTAAGCTGGGTCGCATCAGCGGACGGCTTTGGATATACGCTTTCGGATGCCGCCAACAGCTCATACAACAGAAGGCATAAGACACAGATAGAAGGCACAATGAATGAATACATTGACAGCGGTAAGTATCAGGAAGCATATCTCGCCAATAACAGAAGAGAATGGCAGCCTGACTTTGATGATGAGAGAGGCTGGGACAGCTTTTATTCGGTGATGTATGAGTATAACCGTCTTTACAGATATATAACGGCAGACTTTGATCCGGCGCAGGACAATGAATACTTAGTGCAGAATGTATACTCAGGAGCTGCAGAGGCAGTGTATAATATTTTTTATGAGTATGAACGCCTTGATAGATCTTCATACCGCGTTCCGTCACAAAAATGCAGGGAAGCCGTAGAAAATATCATATCAGAGATGAGGCTGTTTCTTAAAGCATACTGTAATCTTAATGATGATGATATTGAAAAGCTGCCGTCTTTGGACAGAAACGGTGTTTTAACGCTTATTACAGGGAGAATGAATGATGCGCAAAAATAAGGCAGTTAAGATGTTACGGAATACAAAAAAGACAGCGCTGCTCATATATGCGGCTGCATTCATACTTCTTATTGTGGCAGGAGTAAGGGTATCGGGAATCGCAAAAGAGGCTGTAAGAGGTAATGACAGACATAAGCCGTATGAATTCTATGAGCTGTACAATGATTTCTCGAATCATGACTATGCACGGCTTCAGGAAAAGGTGCATACCAATATTGCATTAGGCGCCAATCCCGGTAGTGACGAGAAGCAGCTGTATGATTTTGCATTGAGTTATGAGGCGGCAGTTAACTATTATATGTACATGAAGAATGGAATGAATGACAAGGCACAGGCATGCAGGACAGACTTTTCAGAGCATGAAGGAGCAATAACGCGTAAGCTGCTGCTTGATGCACTTGAGGATGTTAAGAGTACTTACGGAATATCTTAATAAAATAAATATTTTAAAATTGACATTTTGTGGTATAATAGAACGCGTGCAGTATGAATGGAATTGGAGATAATACATAATGAAGAACAAGATTATAACATTTGGCGAGATAATGCTCCGCCTTACACCGGAGAACAATGACAGATTTGTACAGTGTCATTCATTTGAAGCAGTATACGGAGGTGGAGAGGCCAACACGGCTGTATCACTTTCTAACTTTGGAGTTGATTGTGCATATGTGACTAAGCTTCCTGAGAACGGAATCGGACAGAGCGCAGTTAATTCACTTCGTCAGTACGGTGTTGATATAAGTAAGATTGTACGCGGAGGAGAGCAGATTGGTATCTACTTCCTTGAGAAGAAGACAAGCCAGAGACCTTCTAACGTAGTATATAACAGAAGCGGTTCAGCCATTGCACTTGCAACTGATGCCGATTTTGACTGGGACAAGATATTTGAAGGGGTTACATGGTTCCATTTTTCGGGAATTACTCCTGCAATCAGTGACAATCTTGCTGAAATCTGCCTCAAGGCATGTAAGATTGCCAAGGAAAAGAACATTACAGTAAGCTGTGACCTCAACTACAGAAGTAAGCTGTGGAGTGGTGAGAAGGCTAATGAGATAATGTCTGAGATCTGTAAGTATGTTGATATATGTATCGCCAATGAGGATGATGCAGTAGGAATATTCCAGATTAATCCGGGTCCTGAGGTTACCAACCGCAATGAGTACATAGCAGAAGAGCTTATGAAGAGATTTCCGTTTAAGATGGTTGCTTCTGTATGGCGTACAGAGAAGTCAATAACAACCTTCGAGCTTCAGGCAATGGTATATACGGATGGCAAGGCATATTACAGCAAGCCATATTATATGGATATTCTTGATTATATCGGAGCAGGAGATGCATATTGTGCAGGTCTTATCTATGCATATATACAGAACTATGAGCCACAGAAGATGGTAGAGTTCGCTAACGCTGCAAGCTGTCTGAAGCACACAGTAAGCGGTGACTTCAACCTTGTAACGGCAGATGAAGTATACAGACTTGCTTTCTCAGAGAGCGGCAACGAAGTACAGAGATAATTAAAATCCCACAGGTGCCTGATTGTCATGATTATGCGTAAGTGCTTAATCAAAGCAATCAGAGCCTGTGGGATTATTTGTCTGTAGTATGGAGTCAATTACCTGGATGTTATCTGCGCCGTTTACCTATGTGTACTTCAGGGATGGCAACTCCTTCGTAACTGACTTCGTGCCCTTTGGCTTCATCGCAATCCATAAAAACATCATCAGTGACAGCTGTGGCATCTGAAGCATCATCCGGTGTAATGCTGCTATCTGTTGTATCATCCTGTCTGGTATGGACTTCCGGAATTGCCAGATTATCATATGTAAGATTAAAATCCTTCTTTTCACGTCTTTTTTTACCGAACATAAATCATTCCCCCAATCTGTAATTATAAATTATAGAATATTTATGAAAAATGTTATAGCAAGGCTGTTAAGGAAATCTGCGAAAAGGCTTCCGACAAGAGGTATAAGAAGATATGCTTTGACGGAAGGAACATATTTGTCACAGAGTGCCTGCATATTAGCCATGGCGTTAGGTGTTGCTCCCATACTGAAGCCGCATGTTCCTGCAACGAGCACTGCGGCATCGTAATCCCTGCCCATAATATTGAATTCAATAAAGTATGTGAACAGACATATCAGAATTACCTGGGCGCCAAGGAGAATTATAAGCGGAAGAGCAAGAGATGCAAGCTGCCACAGCTTGAGTGTAATCATTGCTATTCCAAGGAAAAGTGACAGCGATATACCACCGATGTCATTAATCTCACCCATGTGGATAGATACCTTGCCGGTATATTCTGCAATATTGCGGATAAGTGCAGCCGCAAGCATCGCACCTATGTATATTGGAAATGTGAGTCCTGTCTTGGTAAGCATCCATGAGAATATTGTTCCAAGTCCGATGGCGAGGATAAGCTGGAATACTGCTGAGGCAAACATATTCGGATGTCTTGCATGCTTCTTCTCATCTTCAACCAGAAGGCTGTCATCCTCAGAAATGGCGGTCTCAAGAAGATTCTTCTTCTCAATCAGACGCTTGCCGAGAGGTCCGCCGACAAGACTTCCGGCTATAAGTCCGAAGGTAGCGGCAGCGGTACATATTGTTGCTGCGCCCTGTACATTGAAATCCTCAAGCACGGGACCGAAGGCTCCGGCAGTTCCGTGACCACCGACCATAGGAATTGAACCTGTGCACATTCCTATAAGTGGGTTAAGGCCAAGAAGCTTGGATAGTCCTATTGCCAGCAGATTCTGTGAGATAATTAATGCCACAACAAGAGCAAGGAATATTGCAAGCGACTTACCACCCTTCTTAAGAACCTTGAGGTTAGCCTGAAAGCCTACAGATGTAAAGAAGAATACCATGCAGACTTCCTTTAGTACATCATCAAAAGAAAATTCAGCTATTCCTGTGCTGTAGCATATGCATGTGAATATTGCAAACAGAAGACCACCGACAACCGGTGCGGGAATACAGAACTTTTCCAGAAAATGTATCCTGCGTCTTAAAAAGCTTCCAAGCATGAGTACCAGTACAGCGATTGCAAGCGTCTGGTACATATCTAAACGTATTTCCATATTTTATAAACCTTACTTCCTAATTACTATTTTAATTCTGTATAAATGCCATTTCATTCTGTTGCGACAGTTATTCCCTGCTGTGCATAATATTCGGCGGCACCGGGATGAAACGGAATTGTAATGTCATCTGTTGCCGAATTCAGGCTGATGTGAAGATCAAGAGGTGTCACATACTGCAGCTCATGAATATTATCAAACAGCATAGAAGTAAGTTCATTAACTGTCTCATTGGACAGGCTGTCAGAAGCAAGCAGTACTGACTGGACACCGACGGTATTGATATCTTCTGTCTGACCCTGGTATGTTCCGGCAGGAATAGTGACTTTTGTGTAACACGGATATGCAGATATCAGCTTTGCAACACACTTGTCATCAAGATTGATAATCCTGATATCATATTCCTTGGTCAGCTCACTTATCATAGTTGTTGCGAGACCGGCAGTACAGAAGAATGCATCGATTTTTCCTTCGGCAAGCTGCTTAGCCTCGTCAGTATAGTCAAGATTAACGGTATTAACAAGACCGAATGAAAGACCGTTGGATTCAAGAATCTGTTTTGCATTAAGTTCAGTTCCTGATTCGGTAGCGCCGATGCTTACGTTCTTGCCTATGAGGTCATCAACGGAATATATATCGCTGTCTTTGCCTACAATAATCTGGCATGCCTCCGTATACAGAGCGGCAATAGCGCCATAGCCTTTGTATCTGGTTCCGTCGAATGAACCGGATCCGTTATAGGCGTCCTGAATAAGATCTGCCTGGGCAATTCCAAGCTCAATGTACTTTCCTGAGAGAAGCCGGATATTAGCTGCGGAGCCTGCTGTATTCTTAACCTCAAATGTCATGTCGGGCTTATTCTTGGCTGCGATGCCCGTGAAAGAGCTGGCAAATGAATAATACATTCCGCCTATATCAGCAGAGCCGAACCGTATGTTTTTCTGTCTGCTGTCACAGCCGGCAAGTGAAGCGATAATCACTGTCAGGCACAACATAATACATATACTTTTTTTCATGGTTATCCCCATTTCTGTTGAATTCATTATAAAGAAAAAAGGAAAGTGCCTGTAATATACAGAATACCTTTCCCCTTTACCACAATAATTTTATCATACGAATATAATTTTTTCAATAATCAAAGGTTGTATTAATTATGCAAAAGTTGCATAATGTATAGCATATAACGGCCTGCTGACTGTATGCAAGGCGCTCGCTGATGGAGGACAGATAATGGAAAATTATCAGGAACAGTGTAATTCAGAACTTCGGAATCAGGAGATAAAATCAAACAGGCGTACCCTGACAGGATTTATGTGGATGATGATTGCAATAACATTAATGTGGCTGTTGACGCTTGTGCGTTTTTTTGATGTTAATGCAGAAGTATTTTCTAAGGCATATATAATGTCTGCAATTCTGCTTATACCGATTGTGTACATATATTTCAGATGTGATATATCAAAGCCATGGATAAAGTATTTTCTTATAGCGTCAATATGCATTATATCAGCGATAATAGCATCATTTCTTACATTCCATGCAGTACTTGTATATGTATTTCCGCTTCTGCTTGCAGTACAGTACAGAGAGAGAAAGGTGCTGTGGGCAGCTCTTATAATGGATATTATCGGTGTTGTGATAAGTTCATTTACAGGGTACTATTACGGATTATGTGACCTTAATCTTTTATTTCAGAGCAATCATACATTAAGCTGGTATCTTGGAATTATGAATGAGGGGCATATAATTATACCTTTTAATGAGAATATAAGCTTTATACTGCTTGTGTATGAGGCGCTTCCACGTTCATTTATACTATTTATATTCACAATCATGTTAAGATATTCGGTTATCACAAGCCATGAGGATGCAATAAGGATAGCAGACCTTACATACCATAAGGATACTGACTTAAGAACCAAGCTGTTCAATAAGAATAAGTATGAAGAGATGGTAAAAGGCTATTATCCGTCAGTAAAGCGTGTTGCAGTAATATTCTGGGATATTAACAATCTTAAGAAAACTAATGATTCGCTCGGACATGCCATGGGTGATGCACTTATTGAGACAATGGCATCGCGGCTGTACGAACAGTCAGACAGCAGAAAATGCACGTACAGGGTTGGCGGAGACGAATTTGTAATGATAATTGAAAATCCTGAGCCTGATGAAGCAGAGGAGGTTATGCAAAGAGTAAAGACAAGCCTCGAGCAGTGCAGAGCCGCAGGAGGTATTAATGTATCAAGTGCAGTAGGATGTGAAGAGGGCTTTGGTTCTGATATTGAACTCGTAATTAAGGCAGCAGACAAGAATATGTATGATAATAAAAAGAGCAGCAGGGAGGGCAGGGACAGATAAATGATGCATTATGTATGTATTGCCGGAATTGGGCTGGCTGTTATGTTTTTTGCTGCTCTGATTATTACAGCATATTATATATACCGCGGCGTATTTGTATATCCGAAGACTGAGCGTGATGAGGCGGATTATATTCCTGACAGCGCGTTATATTGTGGAATGGAGGCCGACCTTGCCGGATGTATGAAGAATATGAAAAATGATTCTTCAAAAGAACTATCGGTTACGTCTTATGACGGACTCAGGCTGTGCGGCAGGTTATATGAAGGAGATGCGGATGCGCCTGTTGTTATATTTTTCCATGGATACCATGGTACACATATGCGTGACGGATATGGAATGTTCAGATTCTGCAGGGAACACGGATACAGGATTCTGCTTGTTGACGAGCGCGCACATGGAAAAAGTGATGGCGACACGATTACATTTGGAATTAAGGAAATGCATGACTGTCTAAGCTGGATAAAGATGGTGGATAATATGTACACGGGAAATGCCGGCATTATAATAGCCGGTGTATCGATGGGGGCATCTGCCGTACTTATGGCGGCAGGATACAAAGGCGGTACAGCTATTCCAAGAAGTGTAATTGCAGTTATATCGGACTGTGCATTTACTTCTGTGCGTGACATTATAAAAAGCATGTGCCAAAAATTGCATTATCCGGTGCATATATCATATGCACTTGCATGGCTTGGTGCATTGGTATTCGGACATATTAATATAGGCAGCCCGGCTGTGGCGTCTGCTGAGGCGGCGGTTAGTGGTATAAGAATACCGGTGCTTTTCATTCATGGAAGTAACGATTCAGTAGTACCTTCTTCTATGTGTGACAGACTGTATAATGCGTGTACGGCTTACAAAGAGCAGATTATGATTAATGGCTCGGATCATGCGGTTAATGCATTGACTGACTATAATGCGTATGCGGCTGCTGTCGGTGAATTTATAAAAAGGTACACAAAAGGAGATTACAATGGCAAACCGGAAGATTAAAAATACTGTTATAATTGCAGTGATAGTTATTGTGGCTGTAGCGGCTTCATTTGGCTTATATGCGGCTTCGTATTATCATACCGATGAGGTTGCGGCAGAAATGGCTGTATCACCTGTAGTTGCAAAGATGGAGACGAAGACCCTTGGAGATGGGACAATTGTGTGCGGCAGAGAGGATGCACGGACAGGGCTTATATTCTATCCCGGCGGCAAGGTCGAATATACGGCATACGAACCGCTTATGAAGGCATGTGCAGCCAAAGGCGTATTCTGTGTACTGGTTCAGATGCCATTCAATCTGGCTGTTTTGGATGTCAATGCGGCAGATGGGATACAGGCAAAGTATCCGCAGATCAAAGACTGGTATATAGGAGGACATTCTCTTGGGGGAGCGATGGCGGCGTCTTATATCGCAAAGCATACAGATCAGTTTGCGGGGCTTGTGCTGCTCGGTGCATATTCCACAGCAGATATATCATCAAGCCGTCTGAGAGTACTTTCGGTCTACGGCAGTGAAGACAGAGTGCTCAATCGCAGCAAATACGATAAGTACAAGTCTAATCTTCCGGGTAACTGCAGCGAATACGTGATTGATGGCGGGTGCCATTCATATTACGGAGTGTATGGCGCTCAGAAGGGCGATGGTACGCCGTCAATAACCAACGCTGAACAGATATCACAGACTGCGGATATAATATGGCAGTTTGTAAATGATGACGGCACCATGGGCAGATTGCCACGGTAATGCCTGTCAGTCATTGGCATTTGCCGGAAGAATTGCGCTGATTCTGGTTTTGAATCTGAATTTTTTGTCAATCAGTGAACCGATAATGCCGATTCCCTTGCCCATCGTGAATGCGGCGAGAACCGTTCCAATGCCCAGCCCTTCAATATGCCTCAGGCAATATCCGGTGAGTACGGCAGTTACAATAAGACACGTAACGTCAAATGTAATCTTAATTTTTGAATAGTTGACTGATATAATCTCAGACAGCTCACGGGGAAACAGGTCGGTTGGCGTTATAGGAAGCCCGCATCTGTTGGCAAGTGCAATTCCTATGCAAAGCAGCACATAACTTACTGCAAAATATACAATCCTCCATGGAATTGTGTAAGGCAGAACCCCAATCCACAGTTCATGAACATCGAGAAGCTCTCCAAAAGCAAATCCCACAACAAAACTGAACAGATATTGCGGAACAAATCGTTTGCGCAGAAGCACCAGACAGAGCACAAGGGTACCTTGAAAAATATATGTCCAGGTGCCAAGAGATACATGTGGAAAGACTCTTGAAAATGCATATGGCACACTTGAAATTGCTGAAATACCGGCACCTGAATATAACATAAGAACCACACCGAAACTGTTAATAATAACAGAGATAATAAGTGTAAGTTCACCACTCAGTGTGTGATAACCATGTTCTGATAATTCTGAATTCATAATATTTTATATTCTCCATTCTGAAGTCACAATGACTACCAATATATTGCATAACCTCATTAAATCTATAACTGAAACTGCTATTAATCAAATAAATAATTTTTATAAAACTATAGATAAAATCTATTAAAATGCTTTATAATGAAAGTAACAGATGAATACATACAACCATGAGGTAACAATCAATGAATCTTTTTTACCTGAAATATTTTGTTGAACTTGCGCACGTAAGACATTATACAAAGGCAGCACAGAATCTTTGCATAACGCAGCCGAGTCTCAGCCATGCGGTAGCACAGCTTGAAAATGAGCTTGGGGTGCCGTTGTTTGAAAGAAATGGACGCAATACAACACTCACAAGATTCGGCAGGGAATTCCTTGTATGTGCAGAGAATACTCTTGCAACACTTGATTCGGGGATTGAGGCGGCAAGAAGAAGTGCTGCCGGTGAAGGCCTTATAAGACTTGGATTCGTTAGACCTGCCGGAGTTGAATATGTGCCGCGGCTTGCAAGAGAATTCCTTGAAAAAAACAGTGGCAGTGATATACATTTCACATTTGATACAGGGCCTACGGTAACACTTCTTGAGGATCTGAAGAGAGGTAGATATGATGTTGTATTCTGCTCGGAGCCCTTTGGAGAGACGCAGCTTACGGCGGTGCCGGTAAGTAATCAGGAACTTGTGCTTATAACACCGGCAGAGCATCCGCTTGCTAAAAAAAAGAGCATTAATCTTGATGAGGCGCTTGAATATCCGATGGTATATTTTACAAGAGAGTCGGGAATGCGTGCGGTTGTTGAGGAATTATTTGAAAAAACAGGAAAAAGTCCGAAAATAGCATACGAGACGCAGGAGGACCAGGTTATTGCCGGACTTGTTGCTAATGGATTCGGAATAGCGGTTGTGCCTTATATGGAGCTTTTGCACAGGCTTGATGTAAGTATTATAAAGCTTGCAAAGCCGCAATACAGCAGAAAAATATACATGGTTACGGACAACAGCATATATATGCCGCCTGTAGTAGAAAAATTTTGTGAATATGTAAAAATGTATTGACCTTGAGTGGGCTCTAATTGATATAATACAAAAAACAGATTATTGTACCTTGCACGGCAGGGCTGCATGGAACGGAGGTATTTATGACAATAAAGGAAGTAAGTGAAAAGTATGGTATCACACAGGATACTCTCAGATATTACGAAAGAATCGGAATGATTCCTTCAGTTAAGAGAACATCAGGAGGAATCCGTAACTATGATGAAGAGGACTGTTCATGGGTAGAACTCTGCCTTTGCATGCGCGGTGCAGGACTGCCTGTTGAGGCAATCATCGAATATGTGAAGCTGTTCATGGAAGGCGACGAGACAGTACCTGCAAGGCTGCTGCTTCTGCAGGAACAGAGGGAGGCACTTGTTGAGCAGCAGGCACGAATCCAGAAGATGATGGATAAGCTCGACTACAAGATCAGCCGTTATGAAGAGGCTGTAAAGACGGGCAAGCCGCCTGTATGGACGAAGAATTCAACAGAGTGTGCTAAGAAGGGCAACGTGAAGTGTTGATAATGAATTGCTGAAAATATCATATAATAGAAGAACATCCATAATTCGCCTGATAAATGGTGGCTATGGATGTTTTTTCCTTACAAATATTGTAATTTGTTCAAAAGTTTGATAAAATCATTACAAATATAACGTGATACAATTTAATATTGATGCTATGAATGATTGGTACACATAAGAACCGGTGCTTATGCATCAGGGGATTGGAGGTAAGTATGAGACATAAGAGGTTATCGGGTCTGCTTGCACTGCTGATGTGTGGTGTGCTTATGGCAGGCTGTACAGGTACGGCAGCAATTGATGATTATGCAGTGAATGAGGGATATGAACTGAAAGGAAGCAGTTTTGGAACAGGCAGTAAGTCAGGATCGGACAAGAGCACATCAGGTATACCAAAGGATAAGATTAAAGTCGGAGTAGTCCACCTGTCGGATCCGGCAGAAGGCAGCGGTTATACATATACCCATGATATAGGTATACAGGGAATGCAGCAGAATCTTGGCCTTTCGGATTCCCAGATTATAAGAAAGAATAATGTCAGTGATTCCGATGCGGACGCAACACGGAAGGCAATCAAAGAGTGTATTGACGCAGGCTGCAACATTATATTTACAACAAGCTGGGGATACATGCAGACTACGGCTGAGATGGCGGAAGAATATCCGGATGTATATTTCTCACATGGAACCGGATATATGAGTAATGGCAGGAATTTTAACAACTATTTCGGAAGAATATATCAGGCGAGATATCTTAGCGGAATAGTTGCCGGAATGAATACAAAGACGAATAGAATAGGATATGTTGCAGCAATGGGTTCAGACAGCGCCGAAGTTACAGGTGGAATTGATGCATTTGCACTCGGAATATACTCTGTTAATCCCGATGCAAAGATATATGTAAAGGTAACTAACAGCTGGTTTGACCCGCAGGCAGAGGAAGCAGCGGCAAGAACGCTGCTTAATATGAACTGCGATGTTATTGCACAGCATTGTGACACTGTATATCCGCAGACACTGGCGCAGGAAAAAGGTGTATACAGCATAGGATATAATTCAGATATGAGCAAAGAGGCCCCGGATGCGTGCCTTTGCAGTGTGACATGGAACTGGAGTGCTTACTATACATCTGCAGTACAGAGCGTAATTGATGGAACATGGGACGGCAGCAATTACTATGGGGGAATGAATGAGAATCTTGTGAGTATTACATCGGTTGCCGGATTTGCAGCCAAAGGAACACAGGAGAAAGTAAATGAGGCAAAGCAGCAGATTCTTACCGGTAAAAACGGGGTGTTTGACGGTGTCATTGAGACCAATACCGGAGCAACGGTAGGTACGGCAGGTAAGACGCTTGATGATACGACAATCACAGGCGGAATCAACTGGTATTTTAAGACAGTAAGTGTTGTTGATTAATTGGGTTGAATGTGCGGCACGCTTTTGAACGGTAGGTGCGGCGCATAATGGAGAGGAATATGAGTATAAAAAAGAAGATACTTGCTATGACTATTGGCCCGGTATTAATCCTTGGGCTTATATCGGTTACATTTACACTCACAAGGGTAAAGAGTGCAATGATAGATGAGATACAGGATGCGCTTAAAGGAACGGCGGCGGCAACACTTGCTGCATATGACCAGAATGCCGGAGATTATATACAGGCAAGCAATGGCGATATATGGAAAGGCAGTTACAACATTTCCAAATCAGAGAGTCTTGTTGACGGCATCAAAGAGAATACGGGAATGGATGTAACATTCTTCTATGGAAGCCGGAGGATAATGACATCAGCAATGGATGAGAATGGTGACAGGCTGCTTGGCTCTCCGGCCGGAGAAATTATTATCGAAAATGTTCTTAATAAAGGAGAGAGCTATTTCAGCAGACATGTATCGCTTAACGGTACACTTAATTATGGATACTTCATGCCGGTATATCAGAACGGAAGCAACACTGATATTGTGGGAATGATATTTGTAGGAACTGATAAGGCTCAGAAGAATGCGGTAATAAGCCACATAATGCTTACTATAGGTGCAGCGGTATGTGTTGTGATGATTATATGTGCCGGCGTAGGTATTAAGATGTCATCAACCATGAGCAGAAGTATAAGAACCAGTATAGGAGTGGTTGAGAAGGTTGCAGGCGGTAATCTTGATGTATGGGTGGATGATAAGCTGCTTAACAGAAAAGATGAGATCGGAGATCTTTCCAAGGTTACAATAACACTTCGTGATGCAATGAAGACAGTTATCAGAGATATATCAACGAATGCCAATGCCCTTCTTGATGCCGGAACAGACCTCAAGTCTGTAGCAGATAAGACTAACGGGACAATGGAGCAGGTAAGGTCAGCAGTAACGATGATTGTTGACAATTCAAGTGAACAGGCGAAGAACTCACGGAACACTTCAGAGCATATGAAGATTATGGGTGAGAATATAACTGAGACGTCGGGCGAAGTTGACCTGCTTGATACCAACGCGGCTTCGATGCAGCAGTCAAGCGAGAAAGCCTCAGAGACGCTTGAGAAGCTGAGAACGATTAACGGTGATGTGGAACGTATTATAAATGATGTCAAAGAGCAGACTATCAGAACGAATAACTCAGTCCAGAAGATACAGGATGCAACTTCATTTATATCATCAATAGCAGAAGAGACGAATCTTCTGAGCCTTAATGCCTCAATAGAGGCGGCAAGAGCAGGAGAGAGCGGACGTGGATTTGCGGTTGTGGCAGGACAGATTAAGAAGCTTGCGGAACAGTCCAATACATCAAGCCAGGAGATAGACGATACGGCAAGGATTCTTATGGAGGACTCAACAAAAGCAGTTGAACTTATGAAGCAGATGCAGGATATAATGGCGAACCAGAGTGCAAGTATGAAAGAGACTCAGGATGTTGTTGCTGATGTGCTTGCTGAGATTGAGAGTTCAATGAAGAGTATTGAGCTTATCAAGACAAGCACGCATAAGCTTGAGGCGTCACGCAACCAGGTAGTGTCGGCTGTTGATGAGCTTTCAGAGATTGCACAGAATAATGTCGAGGGTACGAAAAAGACGCATCAGGAAACTGAGGAAGTGGCAGATACATTCAGACAGGTATCGGACAGCGCTGAAAAGCTGAGAGAGATAGCAGGACAACTGGCAGATAGTATAGATTATTTCAAAATATAATTCTTGTATTGGTAAAATTCAACTAAATAATGTACAAAATGTTATACAATATTGCTGTAGCTAAAAATCTTATTGTGTGATATTTTTCAATTCAGAAGGTTTTTACATGCTATTAGACAAGGAGGTATTCATTTTGTATCGTAAGTTAAAAAAAGCTGCATCATACATAGCTATGATATGCATGCTTGCCGGGGTGATCATGGCATCAGATGTAAGCGTTGCAAAGGCTTCAACATCTAAGTCATGGAATTTTAAGAATACGGGATTTAATAATCTTGGTACTATTTCTTCGAGTAAGACAGTTGACGGACTTGGGCTCATAGCAACAAGCTCTAAGACTATGAGCGTCAAGAAGGAAGATGCTACAGTTAACGGAACAGCTTATACATATGCACTTGCACTTGGGGGTTCAGGCGCGGTATCTTACAGAGCTGTCAAAGTACCGGTATCCGGAAGTGATACTATTAAGGTTGTTTTAAGAAGTTCAGGCAGTTCATCAAGAAAGCTTGTTGTGGCAGACTCTAACGGTAAGCAGCTTGGAACAATAACAGCACCTGCATCTGCAGCACAGGGAACATACAGCTATTCAGGTTCTTCAGGATATGTATATCTGTATTCGGCCGGAAGCGGAATCAATATTTATAAGATTCAGGTAGACAGTAATGGTGGTTCGTCATCAGGCAGCAGTTCATCAGGAAGCTCATCAGGCAGCGCTTCATCAGGAAGTACATCATCCGGCAAGGAGATAGTTGTCAAGAATGGTGGAACATCACTTGCGGATGCCATTAAGAAAGCATCTTCCGGAACAACAATTGTTATTGACGGTACAGTTAAGTCAGGAGCAGTTTCATTACCTTCAGGTGTTAACATCTCAGGTAAGAATAATGCAACAATTGATTTTTCACAGACATCAGGAAGCTCCGGCAGAGGACTTACAGTCAACGGCAAGGGCAGTACGATACAGAATATTACAGTAAAGAATGCATCAGATAACGGAATATATATTGAAGGCTCTAACAACACATTTAAGTATGTAACCTGCTGTTATAATCAGGATGCAGGTTTCCAGATTTCTAACGGAGGGGCTGATAATAAGTTCTACAACTGTTATTCACATCATAATGCAGATGCGGCGGGTGAGAATGCAGACGGATTTGCAGTTAAGCTTCACAGCGGTGAGGGCAACTATTTTGAAAGCTGTAAGGCAGAGTACAACAGTGATGACGGATGGGACTGTTATGCGGCACATGGAGCTGTAACGCTTGTCAACTGCGAGGCTAATTACAATGGAGAGTGTAATGGTATCAAGGGTGATGGCAATGGTTTCAAGATGGGTGGTGTTGACAACAAGACAAAGGGTGTAGCAGCACATCTTGACCCGCTTAACCACCAGCTTATAGGCTGTACAGCCAAGGGCAATTATGCTAATGGATTCGACCGTAACAACCAGAGCGGTGTAGTAACAATGAAGAACTGCACGGCAGATTCAAACAAGGGCAAGAATTATAACTGGCCTCTTAAGGGCAAGCCATCAGCACTCGGATATGAGGTTACATTTGGCAAGGCCATAATACAGGACAGCACATCAATTAACGGTAAGAACAATATTACAGGTGCTACACTTAAGGGCACATGTAAGG
>CAMBEF010000008.1 GCA_945865495.1 uncultured Bacteroides sp.
TGGACTTATGGTTGCCAACAAGCCTGACAGCCAGGATATATGCTTTGTGCCGGATGGAGATTATGCCGGCTTTATCATGAATTCGGATTATGCGCCATCATGCAGCAAAGCGTGTGTGCCGGGGAATTTTATTAACCTTGCCGGAGAGGTCATAGGACGTCATAAGGGATATCTGCATTATACAATAGGACAGCGTAAGGGGCTTGGACTTGCAATGGGTCACCCTGTGTTTGTTGTCGATATAAGACCGGAGACAAATGAAGTTGTAATAGGAGATAATTCTGACTGCTTTTCTGACAGACTGGTAGCTGACAGACTCAATTTTATGGCTGTTGACAGACTTACAGAGCCGAAGCATCTTATGGCAAGAATCAGATACAGCCACAAGGGTGGGGAATGTACGGTAAGAATGATTGATGATGACAGAATGGAATGTGTGTTTGACGAACCACAGCGGGCGATTACCAAAGGACAGGCAGTTGTACTGTATGAGGACGGACATGTATTCGGCGGTGGTACAATAATCGGCTGATGCAGGCGGATTATTGCAGGCAGATTATAAAAAGTAAATTGACAATATATGTATACAAAGCTTAAAATAACAGTGCTATTGATAATGATAATCAATAGCACTGATTTACGTTAACCAGCCGGATAAAATTTTTAAGATAAAAAATATTGAAAGGTCTTAATACATATGACGCTTGATAAACTTGAAATAGGCATGGATGCCATAATAAAGTCAGTTGACTGTGATGAGGTATCACTAAGGAAACACATTCTTGACATGGGACTTACCCCCGGAACGGAAGTAACGCTTGTAAAGGTGGCTCCGATGGGAGATCCTCTGGAACTCAGAGTGCGCGGGTATGAGCTTACGCTGCGTAAAGACGATGCGGCGAGAATAGAACTTACCGATATACATGATGCACATGAATACAGACGTAACAATGAACGAAGAACCCAGGTTAATCATCCCGGAGTAGGAGAGGATGATGGAAAAAAGTATACAACATTGAAACGGGGAGATGAGATACCTGAGGGAACAGTGATAAGATTTGCCCTTGCGGGTAATCAGAACTGCGGAAAGACAACACTTTTTAACCAGCTGACAGGCTCTAACCAGCATGTAGGTAATTTCCCGGGTGTGACAGTTGACCGCAAAGACGGAGCAATTAAAAATCATCCGGATACTATGGTTACAGATCTTCCGGGAATATATTCTCTTTCACCGTATACAAGTGAGGAGATTGTAACAAGAGAATTTATTCTGCGTGAACATCCTGATGCGATTATAAATATCCTTGATGCAACGAATATTGAGCGTAACCTGTACCTTACAATGCAGCTTATTGAGCTTGACATACCTATGGTACTTGCACTTAACATGATGGATGAGGTTACGGCTAACGGAGGAACGATACATGTAAATGAGCTCGAGGCGCAGCTTGGAATTCCTGTAGTACCGATATCTGCAGCGAAGAATGAAGGAATAGGCGAGCTTGTAGAGCATGCGATTCATGTGGCAAGATACAGGGAGCATCCGGGAAGACTTGATTTTTGTGATGAGAACGGCAGGGATAATGGTGCTGTACACAGATGTATACACGCAACAATACATCTTATTGAAGACCATGCCAAAAGAGCGGGAATACCGGTAAGATTTGCGGCAACTAAGCTTATGGAGGGCGACAGCCTGATTCTCGGGCAGCTTGGTCTTGACGAGAATGAGAAGGAAATGCTTGAGCATATTATAGTGCAGATGGAAGATGAGAGTGGAAGCGACAGGATGGCTGCACTTGCTGACATGCGGTTCAGGTTTATTGAAAATCTGTGCGATGAGACTGTTGTAAAGCCTAATGAGAGTAAGGAACATATAAGAAGCGAGAAGATTGACAGAATACTCACAGGCAAATATACGGCAATTCCTTCATTTATAGCGATTATGGGGCTTGTGTTCTGGCTTACATTCGGAGTAATAGGTGCATGGCTTTCGGATATTATGGAGCTGGGAATAGACTGGTTTACCAATGTATGTGATGCAGGACTTACGAGCTACGGAATTAATCCTGTCGTACATTCTCTTGTAATTGACGGTGTGTTTGCCGGAGTTGGAAGTGTACTGAGCTTCCTGCCTATTATAGTGGTATTGTTCTTTTTCCTGTCAATACTTGAAGACAGTGGTTATATGGCGAGAGTTGCATTCGTTATGGATAAGCTTCTGCGTAAGATTGGTCTTTCAGGAAGAAGCTTTGTACCAATGCTTATCGGATTTGGCTGTTCGGTGCCTGCAATTATGTCTACGAGGACACTTCCGTCAGACAGAGACCGCAAGATGACAATTATGCTCACACCATTTATGAGCTGTTCGGCAAAGCTGCCAATCTATGCACTTTTTACGGCAGCATTCTTCCCCAATAACGGGGCTGTTGTAATGCTTCTTCTGTATATTACGGGAATTGTTACTGGAATACTGTTCGCACTTATTCTTAAGACTACGGTATTCAAAGGCGAACCTGTACCATTTGTCATGGAACTGCCTAATTACAGAATGCCAAGCCCTAAGAGCGTAGTACAGCTTATCGGAGAAAAAGCAAAGGATTTTGTCACAAAAGCGTTTACGGTAATATTTGTTGCAGCTGTAATTATATGGTTTTTGCAGACCTTTGATACAAGACTTAATGTCGTTGCAGATTCAAAAGACAGTCTGCTCGCAATTATAGGAAGTTTTATAGCACCTATATTCAGACCTCTCGGAATAGATGACTGGAGAATATCAACGGCACTTATAACCGGATTTACAGCTAAGGAGAGTGTTGTAAGTACACTCACGGTTCTTCTCGGTGGTTCTACAGAAGCGCTTACAACAATATTTACAAAGTTTACCGCTGTTGTGTTCCTTGTATTCTCACTCTTGTATACACCATGCGTTGCGGCAATAGCGGCTGTTAAGCGTGAGATGAATGGAAAAGGAGCTGTAATCATAGTATTTTTGCAGTGTGCTATTGCGTGGGTGGTTGCTGCGGCAGTACATTTTGCAGGGACGCTGATTGGGCTTGCCTGAATGAATTTTTGTATGACGGATATATATATAATATATGGACGGAGAGATAAAAATGGATATTTTGAGTATTATTATCCTTGTACTTCTTGCAATATGGTTTGTCGCTGCTGTAATATATATGATAAAGAATAAAGGCGGATGTTCATGCGGTGGCAGCAGCTGCGGAAGCTGTACGGATTGTAAGAATGGCTGTGGCGGCTGCAATGGGTGTAAGAGATGTAATCCGTCGGAAAGAGGCTGAGATATGTGGTATGATGAATCGGTTTTCTATCAGATATATCCGCTGGGATTCTGTGATGTGCTCGTCGGTAATGACGGTCAGCACGCAAGCCCTGTCGGGGAGCATGCAAGAATAAAAAAGGTTGTGGACTGGATACCGCACATAAAGAAGCTTGGAGCTGATGCGATATATTTTTCTCCCGTATTTGAAAGCGATTATCACGGTTACGATACAAGAGATTATACAAAGATAGATAACAGGCTCGGAAGCAATGCGGATTTTGCAGATGTGGTAAAAGCACTTCATGAGAATGGAATAAGAGTTGTTATAGATGGCGTGTTTAACCATGTCGGAAGAGGCTTCTTTGCATTTCAGGATGTGCTTGCCAACAGAGAGAATTCCGGATATAAGGACTGGTTTTTCGTTAACTTTGGCGGTAATAATGATTATAATGACGGACTCTGGTATGAAGGATGGGAAGGCTATTATAATCTTGTGAAGCTTAATCTTCGCAACAATGACGTCGTTGAATATCTGCTGTCATGTGTTAAGCAGTGGATTGAGGAATTTGACATAGACGGAATAAGGCTTGATGTAGCATATTGTCTTGATCATGACTTCATGAGAAGATTAAGAACACATGTTGACGGCCTTAAGCCGGAGTTCTTCCTTCTCGGCGAGATGCTTCACGGAGATTATAATACGATAGTTAATGACGGAATGCTTAACAGCGCAACTAATTATGAGTGCTACAAGGGGCTGTATTCGAGCTTTAATTCGATGAACATGTTCGAGATATGCCACAGCCTTCAGAGACAGTTCGGCAGTGAGCAGTGGTGCCTTTACAGGGGAAAGCATCTGTTTACATTTGTAGATAACCACGATGTCAACAGAATAGCAAGTACACTTAATGATTCTAATCATATACCGCTCATATATGCGATGGCAATGGGAATGCCGGGTATACCATGTGTATATTACGGAAGCGAGTGGGGCGCAGAGGGTGTCAAGTCCAACGGAAGTGACAATGATATCAGAAAGTCATATGACGCTCCTGTCGAGAATGAATTGTATGATAAGATAAGTGCCATGGCACATGCACATCATACAAGCAAAGCACTCTGCTATGGCGATTTCAGGCAGGTTGTGCTTACGAACAGACAGTGTATATTTGCAAGAAGCTGTGACGGAGAGAGGGTATTGGTGGCTGTTAATGCGGATTCACAGCCTTTTTATGCTAATTTTGACGCAGAAACTGATAAGGCAGTCGATCTGATAAGCGGTCAGGAATGTTGTTTCACAGGAGGCTTTGAACTTCCTCCGTATTCTGCTTATTATTGGAAGGTTAATTAATTATCAAACTAATTATGAAACTATTTAATTATTGCACTATCAGATAGATGTGTGTATAATGGATAAAGTTAAAAACAAAAAGGAGAAGTGACATGAAGGCATACAAGGACTTAAGTAAAGACGAGTTACTGAAGCTTAAAGACGAACTTACACAGCAGTATGAGGATAAGAAAGCTCTCGGATTGAGACTTAACATGGCAAGAGGAAAGCCGGCAGCTGCACAGCTTAATCTGACAATGGACATGCTTGATACGGTTAACAGTGCATCAGACATGCTTGCATCAGACGGAACGGATTCAAGAAACTATGGCTGTCTGGACGGACTTCCGGAAGCTAAGAAGCTCATGGCTGATATGATGGGAACTAATCCGGAGAATGTAATCGTATTTGGTAATGCGAGCCTTACAATTATGTATGACAGTGTGTCGCGTTCATATACACACGGTGTATGCGGTAATACACCATGGTGCAAGCTTGACAAGGTTAAGTGGCTGTGTCCTGTTCCGGGATATGACAGACATTTTGCAATCACAGAGCATTTTGGAATTGAGATGATTAACATCCCGATGACACAGGACGGACCTGACATGGATCTTGTTGAGAAGTATGTAAACAATGATGAGAGCGTCAAGGGTATCTGGTGTGTTCCGAAGTATTCTAACCCACAGGGTGTTGCTTACTCAGATGAGACAGTTAAGAGATTTGCCAATCTTAAGCCGGCAGCTAAGGATTTCAGAATATATTGGGATAATGCATATGTTATCCATCACCTTTATGATGACAATCAGGCAGAGCTTCTTGATATTGTAGGCGAGTGTGCCAAGGCCGGCAACCCTGATATGGTATATGAGTTTGCTTCAACATCCAAGGTAAGCTTCCCTGGAAGCGGTATTGCAGCAATGGCAACAAGTGCAGCCAATATAGCTGATGTTAAGAAGACAATGACAATACAGACAATCGGACATGATAAGATTAACCAGCTTCGTCATGTACGTTACTTCAAGGATATCAATGGACTTAAGGCGAAGATGAAGGCTCATGCTGAGATTATGAGACCTAAGTTTGAGGCCACTCTTAAGGTGCTTGAGGATGAACTTGCAGGACTTGAGGTTGGAACATGGGTTAAGCCTTATGGCGGATATTTTATATCATTTGATGCAATGGAAGGATGTGCCAAGAGAATCGTTTCATTGTGCAAAGAAGCAGGACTTGTGATGACAGGTGCAGGTGCGACATTTCCTTATGGCAAGGATCCTAAGGACAGCAATATAAGAATTGCACCATCATTCCCTACACCGGAAGAGATGGAGCAGGCAGCAGATCTGTTTGCACTTTGTGTAAAGCTTGCAAGCGTAGAGAAGCTTCTTGAGACAAAGTAATAATTAAGCTTTTGAGACACAATGGCGTGTTGGTATTGTACCGGCACGCCATATTTTAAATAAATGCCAATGCCATAGCAGGCAATTTTAAATTCTGCAATATAACAATTTAAAAAATAATAATGGTCAAATGAAATGGCAGAAGGAGCGTAGAATAATGGCTAAGATAGGATTTATAGGAATGGGTAATATGGGATATGCGATGCTCAAGGGTGCACTTAAGATATTTTCACCTGAAGATATCGTATTTACATGTCCGTCAGAAGCGAGACGTGAGAGCATTAAGGCTGAAACAGGTGTTGATTATGCACAGAGTAATGCTGAGTGTGCTAACAGAGCGAAGTACATAGTGCTTGCGGTAAAGCCTCAGGTATACGATGTTGTCCTTAAGAATATCCATGATATTGTAACACAGGAGCATGTGATTATCTCACTTGCGCCTAATAAGACTATAGAAGATGTCACAAAATCTCTTGGAACTGACAAGAGGGTAGTTCGTGCAATGCCTAATACTCCTGCACTTGTTGGTGAGGGAATGACAGGCATAAGCTATGATGATAATGCATTTACGTTTGAAGAGAAGGACATGATTAATGAGTTCTTCAATTCCTTTGGACGCGTAGTAAAGGTCAATGAGTCGCTTATGAGTGCTGTTGTATGCGCAAGCGGAAGCTCACCTGCATATGTGTATATGTTTATTGAGGCGCTTGCTGATGGAGTTGTACAGTATGGAATACCGCGAAGTCAGGCATATGAGCTTGTTGCGCAGACGGTTCTGGGGTCTGCAAAGATGGTGCTTGAGACAGGAGAACATCCGGGAATGCTTAAGGACAAGGTATGTTCACCGGGAGGAACAACAATCAAAGCTGTTGCTGCGCTTGAGGCTAACGGATTCCGTAATGCACTTATCAAGGCATCTGATGAATGTTATAAGAAATGTACAGGAGAAAAGTAATGGATAATCCGGTAAGGACAGGAAGAGAACTGGTCTGCAAAGGCTCAAGAATATCATTTTACAAAGATACGATGAAGATTCCCAATGGCAATACAGCTGAGTGGGATTTCATAAAGCATAATGGTGCAGCAGCGGTTATACCGGTGAAGGAAGACGGAAAGATAGTTATGGTACGCCAGTACCGTAATTCACTTGACAGAGAGACTTTGGAGATTCCGGCAGGAGGACTTAACTCACCGGATGAACCTACTCTTGATGCTGCTACAAGAGAGCTTACGGAGGAGACGGGTTATACATCGGCACATACACTTAAGAGGCTTATCTCGATTGCGACTGCAATAGCATTCTGTGATGAGGTTATCGATATATATGTTGCTGATAATCTCAGACGCGGTGAGCAGAATCTTGATGAAGATGAGTATATCAATGTTGAGGAGTATACACTTGATGAGCTTACGGACATGATATACAGGGGTGAGATAATTGACTCCAAGACAGTAGCCGGAATACTGGCTTATAAGGATTCGCTCAGATAAACATCTGCATAAATGAATTGCGCATGGCATATAATTTCAAGACAGAAAGGGGAGTGCCGATGCGTAAGAATTCATCAAAAAAATTAACTGCATATATTACAAAAAACAGGTATCTGCTGGCGCTCTTTATCGGGGTGCTTGCAGGTACTTTTTTTGCCAACTGTTATGGACAGGATAATATTGATGTGTGGGGACTGTATAATAAGGATTATCTCGAGATGATGAGCATGGTGTCTCTTAATTACAGACAGCTGTGGTGGTATGTGGCGGCTAACAGAATAAAACTTGTGGGCATACTTGCGCTTTGCATGATGACAACTGTGCGTGGAATACTTATGCTGGCTGTTACGTGCTTCGGTGGAGCTGAACTGGGAGTGATGGTAAGCATGTCAGTAATGCAGTATGGAATGGCCGGGATGCTTCTTGTTGCAGCATCACTTCTTCCGCAGTGGATATTCTATACGGCCGTAATGATGATGGCAATTAACTCCTCACATGTCGCTGGCAATAAAAAAGCACCGGCAATTGCGGCAGCTTTTGTGCTTATTCTTGCTGGAATATGCACAGAGGTGCTGGTTAATCCGGTGCTTGTAAAAAATGTTATATATATGATTTATTAAAGCATGTCAGCCATCTCAAGGAGAAGACGTTCTGACTCATCCCATCCGAGGCATGGGTCTGTGATAGACTTACCGTATACACCTTCACCAATCTTCTGGCTGCCCGGCTCGATGTAACTTTCAATCATTACACCCTTGACAAGGTCTGCAATGTCTGAAGAATGACGACGGCTGTGAAGAACTTCCTTAACAATTCTTACCTGCTCAGCGTACTTCTTGGCTGAATTGCTGTGGTTAGCATCAACGATAACAGCACGATTGACAAGGTCACGCTTTGAATACAGATTGAATAATAACTGAAGGTCTTCGTAGTGATAATTAGGAATGCACTGACCATGCTTGTTGACTGCGCCACGGAGTATTGCATGTGCAAGAGGGTTGCCTGATGTGTTGACTTCCCATCCGCGGTAGATGAATGACTGCTCCTGCTGTGCTGCAACGATGGAATTGAGCATAACGGAGAGGTCACCGCTTGTTGGATTCTTCATTCCGGCAGGGACATCCATGCCACTTACTGTAAAGCGGTGCTGCTGGTCTTCAACAGAGCGGGCACCGACTGCAACATATGAAAGAATATCAGAAAGATATCTGTAATTCTCAGGATAAAGCATCTCGTCAGCTGTGCTCAAACCTGTATTGGCAAGAACATCCATATGCATCTTGCGGATTGATATAAGACCTGCAAGCATATCTGGAGCTTTCTCAGGATCAGGCTGGTGAAGCATACCCTTGTAGCCTTCGCCTGTTGTACGTGGCTTGTTAGTATATACACGTGGAACTATAATTATCTTATCTTTTATCTTTTCCTGAACTTTCGCAAGGCGTGATGTGTAATCAAGAACAGCCTCCTCGTTGTCGGCTGAACATGGACCGATGATTGCGAGGAACTTATCACTGTTGCCAGTGAATACGTCTTTTATCATGGCATCGCGTTCTGCTTTGATCTTGGCACATGTGTCCGATACAGGATACTGCTCACGAATCTCAGCAGGAATAGGGAGTTTCTTTACAAATTCAAAACTCATTGTGTACCTCCGGGTAAATATATAATAAGTATGTTATATTGCAACATCTTATTAATTATATTATGTGAAATAATAAGAATCAAGGTAAATATTCAAAAGATTAACGGATTATGGTATTATAATAGCATAATGGCATAATGGCAATCAGAACATGAAGGTGATTGCGGAATGGTAAGGAGGTAAATTGCAGATGAGTACAGATACAAATACAGTTCTTGAAAGCGTTGATGCGCAGGCGGCACTTGTAACAGATGAATACAATATAAGATATATAAGCGGATTCACCGGAGGGAAGGCAACACTTTATATATCACCGCAACACAGGATACTTATAACTGATTCAAGATATACGGAAGCTGCGTCAAAGGAAAGCGACTTTGAGGTTATAGAGTGGAACAGACAGAGACGGACGGAGGATATACTTGCAGAATATATACTTTCGGATTCTGTAAGATGTATCGCGTATGAAGATAATTCAATGCTGTGCGGCGATTTTGCAAGGCTGGCAGAAAAGCTTGATATGATAGAGCAGTGGGTGCCTGCCGGCAGTGCATTCAATAATCTCAGAATGATTAAGAAGC
Source organism: uncultured Bacteroides sp. (assembly GCA_945865495.1). GTDB lineage: Bacteria > Bacillota > Clostridia > Lachnospirales > Lachnospiraceae > Bacteroides_F. Next base: position 9,734 of record CAMBEF010000008.1, read on the forward strand.
CATGGGAGCTTGAATGTCTGCGTAAGGCCGAGAGTATAGGCGATGCAGCATTTGCCAATCTTCTTAAGATTATTAAAGAGGGAATGACAGAGCTGGATGTCGTAGCAGAGCTTGAGTATCAGATGAGAAAATGCGGCGGACAGGGTACAAGCTTTGATACAATAGTAGCATCAGGACTTAATTCATCAATGCCGCACGCTGTTCCGTCAGAAAAGAAGCTTCAGAACGGCGACTTTGTTACGATGGATTTCGGATGCAGATATAATGGCTATTGCTCTGATATGACAAGGACAATCGTTATAGGCAGGGCTGATGAGAAGCAGAAGGAGTTATATAACCTTGTACTCAGGGCGAATCTTGAAGCGGAGTCTGCGCTTCATGCGGGATTACGCGGCTGTGACGTTGATAAGGTGGCAAGAGACATAATAGATTCAAGCATTTACAAGGGCTGCTTCGGACATGGTCTTGGACACAGCGTAGGATTATTTATCCATGAGAATCCGAGATTATCTCCGGGTGACCCTACAGTGCTTCAGCCTGATATGATAGAGACGGTAGAGCCGGGAATATATGTACCGGGGTTTGGCGGTGTGAGAATAGAGGATATGGTAATCGTGACGGAGAACGGTTTTGAAAATCTGGCACATTCACCGAAGGAGCTTATTGAGATATAGATAAGTATAATTATTCGGATGTTGCAAAGCAGAGATGAATATGATATGTCTCAGTTCACTGAATATAGCAAAATGTTCTTTAACAACAAAAAATTAAAGAATGATATTTACAATTGTTCTTTAGTGAGATAATATTAAAGAATGATTTGCCGGGAGGTGATACTCATGGATTATTATATTACTGATTTGAAGTTGTTAATTGAACAGAATGGCGGAATTGTGTCTGCCGGAGATATTCAGAAGGCGGGGATTGATAGGGCGATTTTATACGATAGCTTAGAAAAAGGTATCCTCATAAAAGAATCCCATGGAAACTATATATTGGCAGATGAGCGGCCTGATGAATTCAGAGTGATTCAAAGCAGATCTGATAAATTGATATTTTCACATGGAACTGCATTATTCTTGCATGGGATATCGGATAGAGTGCCACATAATTTGGATTTAACAGTTCCACAGGGCGATAATGTTTCACGAATTAAAAGAACTTATGAGAATACACGCTTTCACTATTGCAAAAAAGAATTATGGGATTTGGGCATTGTAACATTAAAGAGTCCACAGGGCTATGAGGTAAAAGCATATGATTTGGAACGCTGTATCTGTGACTTAATAAGAGATAAAAAGAGTATTGATGTTCAGGTATTTGCACAGGCTTTGAAGGAATACTTTGGTAGGCAGTGTAATCCGAGAAAGATTATCAAATATGCCAGAGCCTTTAATTTGGAACATAAGGTTAGGGCATATATGGAGGTGCTGGGATGAAGAAGAGAACACCGGAACAATTAAAGGGGCGGGTACTAAGCTTTGCGGTAAAGAGAGGCTTACAGCCACAAGAAGTATTGCAGATGTATTTGCTTGAGCGAGTTCTTGAAAGATTATCTGAATCACCTTATAAGAATAATTTTATACTAAAGGGTGGATTGTTGATTTCATCAATGATAGGCATCACCGAGAGAACTACTATGGATATGGATACTACTGTAACCGGAATCAATATGGAAGCGGATGAGTTGGAAAGTGTTATTCGAGAGATTCTGCAAATTGATGTTGGTGATGGCATAGAGTTTGAATTCGAGAAACTTGAACCAATCAGAGAAGATGATGATTATAATAATTTCAGAGCATCCTTTGTGGCGTATTACGGGAAAATAGCTAATAAGATGAAGATGGATATTACTACAGGGGATGAGATAACACCAGGAGCTGTTGAATATTCGTATAAAACCATATTGGATGACGATGAGATTGATGTTATGGCATATAATACCGAAACAATTGTTGCTGAAAAGTATGAGACGATTATTAGAAGAAATATCGGAACATCCAGAGCTAGAGATTTTTATGACCTATACATGTTTTACAACATGTATAAAGAGAATATTAGTCCTGCAATATTGAAACTTGCGGTTATAAGAACTGCAAAGAAAAGAGAATCATTGGAGATTCTGTCAGAGTGGAAAGAAATCATAGAAGATATGAAGGAAGACTCTGCCCTAAAGGTATTATGGAAAAATTATTGCGAGAATAATACATATGCAGCTGGCATTAGCTTTGAAAGTGTAATGGGAATAATATTGCAAATTGCAGAATTCATAGAAGAATAGAGTTTGCTGGTGACAAGAATAATCTAAGTTCAAATATCATGATTTGGAAATTGAAGTTTAGTATGGAGGCAAGTTGCGTTATGAGAATGTATGACCTTATAGTTAAGAAAAGGGATGGCGGTGAGCTTACCAGAGAGGAGATTGATTATATAATTGAAGGCTATACGGATGGAGACATACCTGATTATCAGATGTCTGCGTGGCTTATGGCAGTGTTCTACAAGGGTATGAATGCAAGAGAGACGGCAGATATGACTATGGCTATGGTGAGAAGCGGTGATATGCTTGATTTGTCGGCGATTAATGGAATTAAGGCAGACAAGCACAGTACAGGCGGGGTCGGTGACAAGGTTACGCTTGTGCTTGCACCTATGGTAGCAGCTGCAGGTGTTCCTGTTGCCAAGATGTCAGGAAGAGGCCTCGGACACACCGGAGGTACAATTGACAAGCTTGAGAGCATACCTGGATTTAACACATCGCTTACAGAGGATACATTTGTTAAGCAGGTTAATTCGATTAAGATTGCACTTACGGGACAGACGGGCAATCTTACACCGGCAGACAAGAAGATATATGCACTCCGCGATGCTACAGGGATTGTTGACAGCATACCGCTGATTGCAAGCAGCATAATGAGCAAAAAGATTGCTGCCGGGGCGCAGGTTATAGTACTTGATGTTACCTGCGGAAGCGGTGCATTTATGCATAATATTGAGGATGCCAGAAAGCTTGCAAGGCTTATGGTCGATATAGGTGACAATGTCGGACGCAGAACAATTGCCGTGATTACGGATATGGATGAACCGCTTGGCAATACAGTCGGCAATGCAATGGAAGTTATTGAGGCAGTTGAGACACTTAAAGGCAGGGGGAGCAGAGATGTACTTGATGTGTGTCTTGAGCTTGGTGCATGGATGATTGCCGGAATTGAAGCTGATATGGCAGATACGGGGAAAGCTGCTGACAGGCAGATGCTTGAACAGCTTCATGACAAGGCTTATGAACGTCTTGAAACCACAATTAAGGATGGCAGTGCACTTGATAAGTTCCGGGAATGGATTACTGCACAGAATGGCAATTCTGCCGTTATTGACGACTATTCGCTGTTTCCGTCATCAAAGTATATATATGATGTAAAGGCGGACAGAACCGGATATATCAGATATACAAGAGCTGACGAAGCAGGGATGGCTTCAATGGTACTCGGTGGCGGAAGAGCCAAAAAAGATGATGCGGTCAATCCGGCGGTAGGTGTTGAGATATGTGCCAAGACAGGAGATTATGTCCATCAGGGTGATGTTATTGCAAGAATACATTCAGATGATGAGCAGATGACTGCAGAATCGGAGAAAAGGCTTAAGAATGCATTTGTTATTGAGGATAATGAGGTTGAGAGGAACATGCTTATTAAGGAGATAGTGTTTTAAGCTGATATAAAAAGCATTAATATAATATAAACAATATAAATACATCTGACATAGTGCGAATATGGGCTTACTGAGGTAGTGCTTATGTACTAATAATCAATTGATTATAAGTGCATAAGCACTATTTTTTAACAATATATAATAATAGTGTTAAAAATGTGTGAATAAAATGTGAAAAATGCACAAAACAATGTACCGAAAGTTAGTGCAATTTTGCGCTTATGTTAATTCAGAAGATATGTTACTATCAGAATTGCGAAAACAAAACGAAAGGAAGGTATTTTATATCATGGAAATTCGCAAATCAAAAAAGCTGATGGCCTATCTGCTTGCATTTTTAATGGTAGCATCAGCAATGAGTCCGTTATTTGTAAAAGAGACGTTTGCAGCCTCTGCTAAGACGTTATCAATTACAGAAGCGGCGGGGTGGTTGGAAACTGCATATGCAGAATGGACTCCTGTGGATGGGGCCGCAGGTTACATGGCATATGTAAAAAAGGCATCAGAATCAGATGCGGCATTTGTTCAGCTCGACAGTGAGCTTATAAGACAGTATGCAGGTTACTGGCGTGCAGATGCACCGGGACTTGCAGCAGGAAGCTATGTCATGAACATTGTTGCGGTGATGAAGGATGGTTCCAAGATAAACTGCAAGACAGGAACACTCGATGTCAAAGCACATGACAGAAGTGGTTTTGCATTCTCATCAAAGTCTAAGTATGGTACCGGCTCAGGTGCATACAATGATGACGGAACACTTAAGAGCAATGCACAGGTCGTATATGTCACAGCTGATACAGCCAAGACATGTAAGGCTGTTGTTGGGGGTAAAGAGATTACAGGATTCCAGTCAATTCTTGATGCAAAGCAGAAGGATACAACGGGAACACCTATAGATTTTCGTATTATCGGACGTGTGTCACTTAATGATCTTGATCATATCTCAAGTTCGGCAGAAGGTATCCAGATTAAGGGAAAGAGTGCTTACGCACAGATGAACATTACTGTTGAAGGTATTGGAGAAGATGCAGCAGTTCATGGATTTGGATTCCTTGTACGTAATGCCGGTAATGTTGAATTCAGAAATTTTGCACTTATGGCATTTATGGATGATGGTATCTCACTTGATACTAAGAACTGTAATATCTGGGTTCATAACATTGACATTTTCTATGGCTCAACAGGCGGAGATGCTGACCAGGCAAAAGGTGATGGATCTGTAGATGTCAAGGGTGCATCAACAAATGTTACAATTTCTTATGTACATTTCTGGGATTCAGGCAAATGCTCACTCTGCGGAATGAGCGACAGTGCAGAATTCCTTGTAACATATCATCATAACTGGTTTGACCATTCTGATTCACGTCATGCAAGAATCAGAGTTGCATCAGTACATCTTTATAATAATTATTATGACGGCAATGCCAAGTATGGTGTTGGTACAACAAAGGGAAGTTCAGCTTTTGTGGAAGCTAACTACTTCAGAAACTGCAAGAATCCTATGATGAGTTCACTTCAGGGTTCAGATGCACGCGCTGACAAAGGTACATTCTCAGGTGAGAATGGCGGAATGATTAAAGCATACGGCAATGTTGTAGAGGGTGCATCAAACCTTGTATATGCTAACTCAGATGCAGGAACCATGTCTGCTGATTCAAAGAGCTTTGACGCATATCTTGCATCATCAAGAGATGAGCAGGTTCCTTCTTCATATACAACAGTAGCAGGAGGCACAAAGTATAACAATTTTGATACATCTTCATCATATGACATTGGTGTTAAGGCATCAGCTGTAGATAAAGCAGAAGATGTACCGGCAGTTGTTACTAAGTATGCGGGAAGAATGAATGGCGGAGACTTTAAATGGACATTCAGTGCAAGCGATGATACTAATTACAGCGTTGACACAGCACTTAAGTCAGCAGTTGTAAGTTACAAGTCATCAGTACGTGCAATTGGCGGATACAATGGCAAGGCAGAGATTCCTGCAGAGACAACAACGCAGGCACCAACAGTGAAGCCAACGGAGAAGGCAACAGAGAAGGCAACACAGGCACCAACAGTGAAGCCTACTGAGAAGGCAACAGAGAAGGCAACTGAAAAGGAGACACAGGCACCGACAGTAAAGCCTACAGAAAAAGAAACACAGTCTTTGGCACCATCAGTAACAGAGACAAAAATACATAACTTTACAAAGAATGGTAAGACAAGTTCTTACTTCAAAATTACCGGAAATCTTTCAACAAGCAAGGGAAAGGTAACGTATAACGGCCTCAAGCTTACAAAGTGCCTTAAGATTGAATCTTCAACAAAGATTACATTTAAGACTGATTCGGATGCAAAGCTTACGCTCGTGTTCAATGCATCAAACAGTTCTGCTATTAAGGTTGATGGCAGGGAGTATGCGCTTGATCATGGTATTTTAAATATAGAAATAAAAGCAGGAGAGCATTCAATTACAAAAGCAGAACCGGCAAATCTTTTCTATATAGAGGTGTCGTCAAAGAAATCTTCTTCAGAAGAGACTACAACAGAGCAGGCATCTGAGAGTACTACACAGGCACCGACAGAAAAGCCTTCAGATAGCAGACCGGAGACACCGGTTGAGAGCGATATCTATGTTTCTCCATCAGGTAAGGCATCTGCAGCAGGAAGCAAGAATGACCCAATGGATTTTGTTACAGCTATAAATAAAATCTCAGCAGGTAAGACAATCTACATGGCAGAAGGTACATATAAGTATACACAGACAATCCTTATTAATGAGAATAACAGTGGTAAGGAAGGTGCTTATAAGACAGTTAAGGCCCTCGGCGGCAAGAAGGTTACTATTGATTTTGACGGAATGACAGAAGCAGGAGCTAACAGAGGAATTGTGCTTGACGGCTCATACTGGCATTTTTACGGAATTGATATCTGTAATGCAGGCGATAACGGAATGCTTCTTTCAGGTGACCACAATATTCTTGAACTTTGCCAGTTCTATGCAAATCATGATTCAGGTCTTCAGATAAGCAGATACAACACAAGCTATAATACTATTGACAAATGGCCTTCATATAACCGGATTCTCAATTGTACTGCCTTCAATAATAAAGATGAGGCAACAGCAGAGAATGCTGATGGATTCGCAGCTAAGCTTACATGCGGAGAAGGTAATGTATTTGACGGATGCATTTCATACTGCAACAGCGATGACGGATGGGATCTGTACGCCAAGCCGGCAACAGGTTCAATAGGAGTTATAACAATCAGAAACTGCGTTGCATTCGGTAATGGCAAATTAACAGATGGAACAGGCTCTGCTAATGGAGATATGAACGGATTCAAGCTTGGAGGCAGCAACGGAGCATGCCCTACACCACATATCGTAGAGAACTGCCTTGCATTCAACAATGGTGCAACAGGCTTTACTGATAACGGCAATGGCGGAGCAATAAGCATGAAGAACTGTACAGCAGTTAATAATGGCGTATTCAATTCAGCCAAAGCTAACTTTATGTGCTACAGGACTTCATCAGGTGCAAAATATACGAACCTTGTTTCGTATATGGCTGACAGCAGGACAGGCGCAACTGACCAGTTCCTTGGAACAGTAACTAACTCAATTTATAATTATAAGGGAGTTGGAACATACTGGGTAAACAGCTGGAAGGCTACCGGAGGCAAGACAAAGTATACCGGAAGTGAAGCAAATGATCATAAGATTACATCAAGTGATTTTGTAAGTACAACAATTCCGGGTTACAATGCATCTAAGGGTTCATATGCAACGGACTATCATACTACATTAAGAAATGCTGACGGAAGCATTAACATGAATGGTCTTTTCCAGCTCAGAAGTTCAAGCGATATCGCCAGAACAGGAGCAGGAGCAGGACTGTAATCAGATAATAAAAAACAGCCACACCTTGAGTTACCTCAAGGTATGGCTGCTTTTTTATGCATTATGCTAAAAGACTCTCAACGTAAGCTTTCATCTTATCGCACTTGCAGTTAGCAAAGAAGAGTTCTTTAAACTTCTCACCTGCAACAGCACCCTTTACAAGATTCTGATCAAGATTCTTGAGAATGTCAATAAGGCTGTCCTTGAATGCAACCTTTCTTACTTCGTTAAGAATCTTGGCATTACGCTGCTCAGGAACAACTCTTTCCTTAGGATATCCGCCACCCGGTTCACCCTCGAAAAGCTTCTCGAAGATATATGTAAGGTTAAGCTCTGCGCCCCATCCAAAGCCCTTGGCAAATGGAAGAGAGATTGCGTTACCGTTGTTAATCTGCATAAACATATATGCATCTGAAGGGTCAACTACATGTCCGCAGATAACGCCTGGGAATGAGTTAAGAGCAAGCATTGCGCCCTCGCCGGTTCCGCATCCTGTAACAACAAAATCAGCGGCACCGCTGTTAAGAAGGATAGCAGCAAGGATACCATTCTGTACATATGTAAGCTGTGCAGCATCGTCTGCAGCGTACATACCGTAGTTGTCTACTTCAAATCCCTTAGTATCAGCAACCTTCTTAAGAGTTGTGTAGATAAGGTCATTCTTTGCAGCCTGACTGTTCTCGTTAATTAATGCGATTCTCATTATTAATTATTCCTCTTTTCATGTCTCATATTTGCATGCATCAAATGTCTGCATACATATCTAAAGTTTAAGCTATGAGCATGGGTTTGTCAAGGAATCAGGCAGTTTATAATATTCATTAATATCACTTTACCCATCCCTTAAGAATGTGCTATTATAATACAGATTATATCAGCTATATTAGCCATACAGGCGGAAATGAGGAAGAAAGATAATAATGGAGCAGCAGCTTTTTATTGAAGCATTAGAGAATCTTAAAATATTTGCAAAATCTAACGGAGATAAAGTAACAAAAGCAGATGTACTTGACTGTATCGGTCATGATGCAGAACTTGATGATGCCAAATGGCAGATGGTTGCAGGATATCTTAAAACCAATGGGATTGAACTGACGGATGTCGAACTGACAGATCATACATTTGAAAGACAGATTGAGGAGGCTGACAAAAGACAGGCGGAGAAGGAACTCCACAAAGAGCAGCAGGAGGATGAAGATTCTGATGCCGGCGAATCTGATAAGAAGGATTCAGAAAATGATACAAAGATAGATGCACAGGAAAAGCAGCTTCTTGATATGTACCTTGAGGATCTTAAGTCGATAGCACCGTTAAGCCGTACAACGCAGGCGGTTATTCTTCAGGATGTGTGCGATAAGGATGTGGAGTCAAGAGGTGTTATAATCAATAATTATTTCCTTCAGGTTGTTGAGTGGGTCAAAGCATATGCAGGCAAAGGTGTTGCAATGATGGATCTTATCCAGGAGGCGAATGTGATAGTCATGGATGAGCTTGGAAAACGCGACTGGATGAAACAGCTTGATGCATTTGATGTGATGGATTCTGATGATATTAATGCATGGACAGATCTTAGTGAGAGACTGGATGCGTACCTTATAGACCGTGTTAAGGAAGGCGTTGAGAAGCTTATTGAGGAGCAGACTGATGAGAAGATGGCAGGCAATAAGATACTGACTAAGGTTAATGCGGTTAATGATGCGGCGGAGGCGGCACATAAAGAGTACGGACGTAAGGTTACGGTTGAAGAGCTTGCGCAGTTTATGCATGTTCCCGTTGAGGATGTGTCAGAGGCGTTGCGTCTTTCAGCTAACAAGATAGAAAATGTTGTTGTGCCGGATTAAAAAATTAAAAAAAGGGATTGCAAAAAGTAAGTTAATCATTTACACTAATAACAGTGATGCACGACTGGCGGAAGCAGTCATCGGACAGATGATCTGTGTAGGGCAACCTACAGGGAGTGCATTTTATACGGATTAGCCGACCGCCTGGGCAGCATTAATTAAAAGATGCGCTCAGGCGGTCTTTTTGTGCAGATACAATCAATGCGGACATCACAAAACAAGGAGGCAATTTCCTCTCCTCACGAGGGTTCGGATTTTGCTTCGCAAAACAAGGAGGAAAATATGAGTTTATCACTTGAGCAGGAATTAAAAGGCAATGCGTATCCGGGACGCGGAATAGTAATCGGAAGAAGTGCTGACGGCAGCAAGGCTGTTACGGCATATTTTATCATGGGTAGAAGCCAGAACAGCAGAAACCGTGTGTTTGTTGAGGATGGCGAGGGCATCCGCACACAGGCATTTGACCCATCCAAGCTTGAGGATCCAAGCCTTATAATCTATGCACCTGTAAGAGTTCTCGGCAACAGAACAATTGTTACAAACGGTGACCAGACAGATACAATCTATGACGGAATGGATAAGGAGCTTACATTTGAGCAGTCATTGAGAAGCCGTGAGTTTGAGCCGGATGGTCCTAACTATACACCAAGAATTTCAGGTGTTATGCACATTGAGGGTGGTGCATTCGACTATTCAATGTCAATCCTTAAGAGCAACAACGGCAACCCTGAGTGCTGCAACAGATATACATTCTCATATGACAGACCGGTTGCCGGAGAAGGACATTTTATCCATACATATATGCATGACGGCAATCCGCTTCCAAGCTTCGAGGGAGAACCAAAGCTTGTTGAGATACCTGATGATATTGATGCATTTACAAATCTTGTATGGACAAGCCTTAACGAGGATAACAAGGTTTCTCTGTTTGTAAGATTCATTGATATTGCAACAGGAAAGTATGAAACAAGAATTGTTAATAAGAATAAGTAAAATTAAGCAAAAGGAGAATCACAATGAAGGAATTAGAGTTAAAATACGGCTGCAATCCTAATCAGAAGCCATCAAGAATATTTATGGAAGAGGGAGAGCTCCCTATAACAGTGCTTAACGGAAAGCCGGGATATATTAATTTCCTCGATGCTTTCAACGGATGGCAGCTTGTGCGTGAGCTTAAGGCTGCAACTAATCTTCCTGCCGCTACATCATTTAAGCATGTATCACCTGCAGGAGCTGCCGTAGGTCTTCCGCTTACAGATGTAGAACGTAAGATATACTGGGTGGATGATGTGGATTATGAGCTTTCACCGCTTGCAAATGCTTATGCAAGAGCAAGAGGCGCAGACAGAATGTCATCATTCGGTGATTTTATATCACTTTCCGATGTGTGTGACGTGAGCACTGCAAAGCTTATCAAAAGAGAGGTTTCTGACGGAGTTATTGCACCGGGTTATGAGCCTGAGGCACTTGAAATCCTTAAGGCTAAGAAGAAAGGCAATTATAATGTAATACAGATTGACCCTTCATATAAGCCGGCTCCGATTGAGCGTAAGCAGGTGTTTGGTGTTACATTTGAGCAGGGACGTAATGAGGTTGTTATTGACGAGAAGTTCCTTGGTGATATCGTGACAGAGAATAAGGAGCTTCCTGAGTCAGCTAAGACAGACCTTATAATTGCACTTATAACACTTAAGTATACACAGTCTAACTCAGTATGCTATGCTAAGGGCGGACAGGCAATCGGTATTGGTGCAGGCCAGCAGTCAAGAATTCATTGTACACGTCTTGCAGGCAGCAAGGCTGATAACTGGTTCTTACGCCAGGCTCCACAGGTTCTCAACCTTAAGTTTAAGAAGGGAATCGGACGCCCTGACAGAGATAACACAATTGACCTCTATATCAGTGATGATTACATGGATGTTCTTGCAGACGGCAAGTGGGAGAATATCTTTGAGGAGAAGCCTCCTGTATTTACAAGAGAGGAAAGACGTGCATGGCTCGATAAGAATACAGATGTAGCACTTGGCTCAGATGCATTCTTCCCATTCGGCGACAATATCGAGAGAGCATTTAAGAGCGGTGTTAAGTATGTTGCACAGCCGGGCGGTTCAGTGCGTGATGATAATGTAATTGAGGCATGCAACAACCATAACATGGTAATGTGCTTCTCGGGAATGAGACTGTTCCATCACTAATTGCCAATTCAAAAGTATACATATTATGCAGATTGCATGGAGCATATGCGCAAAATCCGGGAAACTGATGTATATTGTCAGCTTTCCGGATTTTTTTATGAAAAGAGCATATAAAATAAGTATATATTTTTTGATATGGACAAATTTTTCTCACATATCAGCAGTATATTCATATACAAATGATGATACAGGGAGGTCTGGCGTATGTATTTGAAAAAAATATGGGCAGTGATATATGCTGTGATACTTGTTCTGGTTTCAGTATTTGTGCTGCTGGATGCATTTGTGATTCCAAAAGACCGGATAAAGGCGGAGACTCCTTCGCAGTCTGACGAAATAACGAATGAGAGTATTGAAGCGAAAGCTGAGGCAGTGATAACCGGAAACAGTTATCAGGATGATAAGATATCAATAACGATAAGTGAATTAAGGGAATATGATACCAATATTTATGTCGCGGATATACAGCTTGCAGATGCCTCATATCTGAGGGCAGGACTGGCAGACGGTACGTTCGGCCGTAATGTTACGGAGGTGACATCACAGATAGCACAGGACAGTAATGCCATACTTGCAATTAACGGTGATTTTTACGGCTTCAGGAACAAAGGCTATGTAATGCGTAACGGTTATCTGTACAGAGAAACTGCACAGCAGAGTAATAAATCCGGCAGGCAGGAAGATCTTGTGATATATGAAGACGGCAGTATGGATGTGATAGAAGAGAATACAGTCAGTGCACAGACACTTAAGGATAATGGCGCATCGCAGATATATTCATTCGGACCTGGGCTTATAAAGGATGGAACAATAACTGTAAATGAAAATAGCGAAGTTGAACAGTCGATGCAGAGCAATCCAAGGACAGCAATCGGAATGATAACACCACTTCATTATATAATGGCGGTATCGGATGGAAGAACGGATGCAAGCACGGGACTTACCATGTACCAGCTTGCCGGTGTCATGAAGGATATGGGATGTGTAACAGCATATAATCTTGATGGCGGTGGTTCATCAACAATGTGGTTTAATGGTGAAGTTGTTAACCAGCCGACGTCATATGGAAGTAAAATCAGTGAAAGGGCGGTGAGTGACATTGTATACATCGGAAGATAGCAAAAAAATTATGATGCCTGCCGCAATATATGCAGGTGTAACCCTGTTTTGCGCGGTGTTTTCAATTATATATAATATATTTGCACATGGTGTGCATTCGCCGTATATGACATGGCTTTTTGTGTGGCCGCTTGTATTGGGAGTGGCTGTGGAGATTGTGGCAGGCATTATAAGGCAAAAAACGGATGCCGGCAGGGTTGCGGATATTGCGGAATACATATATAATTCAGGTGTCGCGGCGCTTACTGTAAGCAGCATGCTGCGTGGTATAATGGATATTGCGGGAACAGGTTCTGTGTATCAGGTGTGGATGCTGTATGCAGGAACTGTGATGGCGGCAGCCGGGGCGGTTATATTTGCTGTGGCAGTACTTGCCGGAAAAAGCAATGGCAGCCGTAAATATAATTAGAGATAAACAGAATTGATATGGAGATAAATTATGAACTGTAATCTTTGTCCGAGAAAGTGTAATGCTGATAGGAATCAGAAAAATGGGTATTGCGGTGCGCCTGAGAGACTGCGTGTTGCAAGAGCAGCACTGCATATGTGGGAGGAACCATGCATATCGGGAAATAACGGTTCCGGAGCAGTGTTTTTTTCGGGTTGTACGTTAAGGTGTGTTTTCTGTCAGAATCACGATATTGCAGAGGGGCTTAACGGAAAAGAGATAAGCACAGAGAGGCTTAGGGATATTTTTCTTGAGCTTCAGGATAAAAAAGCCAACAATATAAACCTTGTTACGCCATCACACTATGTTCCCCGGATAGCTGCAGCACTTGACATGGCAAAGCAACAGGGGCTGAAGATACCCATTGTATATAATACTTCTTCATATGAGAATGTTGATACGCTTAAGATGATGGACGGACTTACAGATGTATATCTTCCTGATATGAAATATACGGACAACAGATTATCTATGAGGTATTCATACGCCAGAGATTATTTTGATGTTGCGGCAAAAGCACTTGAAGAGATGTACCGTCAGGTTGAAAATCCTGTATTTGCGGATAAAGATACAGCAAAGCAGCTTGGAATAGAAGAAGATATGATGATAAAAGGAATCATAGTGCGGCATCTCTGCCTGCCGGGACAGATTGAGGATTCAAAGCGTGTGCTGGATTATGTCTATGAGAATTATGGCGATGCAGTATATATAAGCATTATGAATCAATATACGCCGCTTGACAATGTAAAAGATATACCTGAACTTAACAGACGTGTTACGGATGAAGAATATTCAGAACTCATCGACTATGCCCAGAATCTGGGTATAGTCAATGGCTTCATACAGGAAGGTACAACCGCACTTGAGAGTTTCATTCCTGACTTCGCTTCATATGAAGGAGTCTGAATATAAAAAACGGATACGGATAATAAATTCTTTAGAATATGCCGAGATGTTCAAGAAGAATCTTGACACCTATAAGTATAAGAATAACACCGCCGATAATCTCAGCTTTTTTCTTATAACGTGTACCAAAGAAGTTACCGACAACAACACCTACAATTGAGAGAACAAATGTTGTGCATCCTATGATTGTTATGGCCTTTACGATAGGTACTTCAAGAAATGCAAATGTTATGCCGACAGCAAGAGCATCGATGCTTGTAGCAACAGCGAGCATAAGCATTTCTTTGTGGTCAAGCGGAAGGTCTTTCACGGTTACGTCATCTTCGTCTTTGTCATGAATTGCCTCAAAGACCATCTTACCGCCAATGAAAGCAAGAAGTATGAAAGCAATCCAGTGATCAACAGATGTTATATACTTCTGGAAATTAATACCGAGAGCCCATCCGATTAATGGCATAAGAGCCTGAAAGCCGCCAAAGTACAGACCAATTATAAATGCCTGCTTTTTATTAACTTTCTCCATTCCAAGTCCCTTGCAGACAGATACTGCAAAAGCATCCATTGATAGGCCTACGCCAATTATTAATAATTCAATAAACATGTGACATTCTCCTTTTGTAGTTAGTTGCGTCATCTGACGGCAGCTTGTATGCATAATAAGATGCATAATAAAAAAGAGACTCATATGCATTAATTCAATCCGTACAAGCAGATTGAATTAATGCACATGAGTCTCATTCATTAAGGTTTGCCAGGCCGGTGACCAGTATGTTGACAAACCACACAGAAGCAATTAAATGTAATTAATCAGCCTGATACAAACCGGCATATCTGTGCGAATTACTCCCTCATACACAAAGTAATTGAATAACTGATGTAGACTATAACAAAACAATATGAAGTTAGTCAATACGAACTTTATTTGTGCTATGCAAAAAATTAAAAATGTGGTAAAATACTCACAATTAGGCGGTTTTCGTCTTTATGACAAGGAGTACTGAATTGGAAGCTGTATATGGAAATCCATTACAATTAGGGGTTACAAAGGTAAAAGACGGATATAATTTTGCGGTGCGTTCATTCACGGATGAACTGACACTGGAGATATATCCTGTTACAGCATCGGGAGATAAAAACGATAGTCCGCTTTTTGCGGTAGACATGGACGAATCATACAGGTTCGGAGATGTTTTTGCCGTAGAGATTACAGGCGGTGACATAGACGGATGCAGCTACAGATATGTGCATAACGGCACAATGGTGCGCGATGACTATGCAGCTAACCTGTCAGGATGTTCTGAATTTGGACATAACATCCGGGATATAAAATATATTACAAAGATACAGAGTGACAGATACGACTGGGAGAATGACAGATTTCCGCGCATACCATATGACGAGTGCATATTTTACAAACTTCATGTAAGAGGCTTTACAAAGAGCAGGACAAGCGGTGTTGAACTGTCCAAGCGGGGGACATTTGCAGGCATTACCGATAAGATACCTTACCTCAGATCACTTGGGATAACGACTATAGAACTGATGCCGGCGTATGAATTCGATGAGGCCGGAAGGTTTACTTCCGATAAAGAAAAACACTACAGTTCACGTAAGTTTGAAAAGGGCGGTTGTGTTAATTACTGGGGTTATCTTGGAGGATTCCACTTTGCGCCTAAGGCGGCATACTGTGCTGCATCCTGCAGCGAAGGCGGCTATAGCGGGAGTTATACGGATGAATTCAGGGATATGGTAAAAGCTCTTCACGCTAATGGAATTGAAGTTGTTATGGAGATGTATTTTACGCATGAAGAATCATATCTGATTGAGGACTGCCTCAGATACTGGGTTATGAATTATCATGTTGACGGATTCCATATTTACTGTGATG
This sequence comes from uncultured Bacteroides sp., assembly GCA_945865495.1. Lineage (GTDB taxonomy): Bacteria > Bacillota > Clostridia > Lachnospirales > Lachnospiraceae > Bacteroides_F. The sequence goes on from CAMBEF010000008.1 coordinate 25,725, forward strand.
AGTGCAGGCTTTCAGCAGCTGCGGATGATCCGGTGCTTGGCTCAACCAAGATAATAACGGTCTACTGGAATAATGACAGGACCGGAATACAGAATCAGGCTGAATGCCGGACTAAGCGCACAAAGCATATGGCAAATTATAATACCGGATTTGATGAGGCTGCCAAGAGGCTTCTCAAGGGCGATGAGAACCAGCTGCAGACATTTGCAAGGCTTCTCAGGGCTAATCCGGCGGATGCAGCTGACATTAATTATGTAACCAATCATAATGGATTCACAATGATGGATCTGGTGAGTTATGACAGAAAGCATAATGAGGCGAACGGCGAAGGCAACAGAGACGGTGAAAACTTCAATTACAGCTGGAACTGCGGCATAGAGGGCCCATCAAGAAAGAAGAAGATTAATGAGCTCAGGACAAGGCAGATAAAGAATGCATTTGCAATGCTTTTTACCGCACAGGGGACACCTCTGATACTTGCAGGTGATGAATTCGGTAATTCACAGTCAGGCAATAATAACCCATACTGTATAGATAACGAGACAACATGGCTTGAGTGGAAGGAATCTGTGCAGGCACGCTCAATAGCTGATTTTGTAAGAACTCTTATAGATTTCAGGAAGAGCCACAAGATTATGCATATGGATTCAGAACTGACAGCTGCGGACGGATTATCATGCGGATATCCGGATATATCATACCATGGTGATAATGCATGGTATTCAAGAATGGAAAGCTATGACAGGCACATAGGAGTTATGTACTGCTCAAGATATGTAAAGAATGAACCGGCTGATGAAGTTATATATGTTGCATATAATCTGCATTGGGAACCGCATCATCTGGCACTTCCGGATCTTCCGGAGCCAAATGAATGGAAGATAATCCTCAGTACAGATCCAGATAACTCAGCTAAGATTGACGGAAGACAGATTATTACACCGCCAAGATCGGTAACAATACTTACCGGAAGTCTTATAAGAACAGCAACCATAAAAAGGAGAAGGCGCAGATCGTGAAAGACACACTGAACAGATATGCCAGAGGAGAGTTCATGTATGATAGCCCGAGGGTTACAATTGTATCGGATGACCTTGAGGCACAGATATGTGTTGGCAGCATACAGAACAGGGAATTGAAGATAGCCGGAAGCCACGATTATGTAAAGGGTATTGTGTATTCCGATAATCCGAGAGTTGTCCTTGAAAAGGACAGCTTCTTTGGCGTGGATTCAGTGCTGCATTATACGGTTAATGCATCGGGACTTGAGGCCGGAGAACTGCTTGAAGGACACTTTGATATTGTAAGCAATGCCGGAGAGTGTTCCGCATCATTTGCATTCAGGATTACAAGTGTAACAATAGACTCTTCGATAGGACCGATTCATGATCTGTTTCATTTTGCCAATCTTGTGCAGGCAGCCCCGGATGAGGCATGTCATGTATTTGCAAGACCGGATTTTGAAAAAATATTTATCAAAGATGATATGGCGACTGCGGCAATATACAGGGCACTTCACAATGGCAGCAATGTGAGGATGAGTATAGAGGAATTCCTTATTGCAATACGCAAGAAGCAGCCCGTGAAGCTTAAGGCAGTTGATGAGAATGGCGCTGAATGCGGTGATGATGTAATACATTACGGTCAGATAGATGATGATTATAAGGATACTATAATTCTCCATAAGAATACATGGGGATATGTTGATGCGCCTGTTATATGTGACGCGCCTTTTGTAATTACAGATCATAAGAATGTAACATCAGAAGATTTTGCGGGTAACACATTTGAATTAGGATACATAATCAGAAAAGACCGGCTTCATGCAGGACGTAATTATGCAAAGATAACCGTAGGAACGGGAGAAAATGCAGTAGTCAGAAGAATAGAAGTTATAAGGAATAACGAAGCGGGACCTGACGATGTTAAGAAGAATCCGGAACAGAGTGCAAGGTCACAGGATCACATAATAAAGCTCGAGACAGCAGTTGGAATAACACAGCTTTATATAGATTTCAGAACACACAGGATAGATGTAAGAGAATGGGCAGAACAGTCAACAAAGCTCCTTGAAAGAGCAATGTCACAATTTGTGGATGAACCGGTATACAAGCTGATGCAGGCACAGATATACTGCGTAGAGGATCGGGATGAAGATGCAGAGTGGCTGCTCGAAGCAGTAAGAGAAGATGTTCTTGCGGACACTTCTTCAATAGAATACTGTTATTTTCTGTATGTCAATTCAGTGCACAGGAGAAATGAATCATATACATCCGAGGTGCGTGATATCCTTAAGAAAAAATATGATTATAATTCGGCAGACTGGCGTATTCTGTGGATGCTGTTCTATCTTGACAGGGATTATGAGCACAATCAGAGCATAAAGCTTGCAAGAATCAAGGAGTTGTATCATGTGGGGTGCCACAGCCCGATAATGTATCTTGAGGCGTGCACGATAATAAACAGCCAGCCGGTATTCTTAAGAATTTTTGATGAATTTGAACGTCAGGTAATTAATTTTGGCTGCAAATATAACATAATAACAGAAAAGACAGCAAAGCATATATGTGATATAGGACAGTCTGAGCGAAGCGTTTCAAAGACATACCTGAGAATACTCCAGGGACTGTATGACAGGTATGGAAGTGATGATATTCTTACGGTTCTGTGTGAGCACCTTATCCGTAACCAGATGCGGGGAAGCAGATACTTTGGCATATATGAGACATGTATATTGCGCGGGCTGAGAATAACAAGATTGTATGAGTTCTATATGGACAGTATAGATCCTGACTATGACAGACTGCTGCCAAAAGTTGTACTTATGTATTTCAGTTACAATAACCAGCTTAATGATACGCAAAAGGCATTTCTGTATGCCAATATAATTAATTATCTGCCGGATACAGACCCTGTTAAGCTTACATATGCACCTCAGATGGAACAGTTTGCAGCCGAGCAGCTGCGGCTTGGACAGATAAGCAATAATCTGGTAATACTTTACAAATATATATGGAACGATGCACTTATTAATGAGGAGACAGCAGTACCTGTTGCTAGACTTCTGTTTGCATATAAGCTTACATGCAGTGTCAGCAGCGTAAAGAATGCAATCGTACTGCATAAGGAACTTAATGAAGAAGTGGTTGTACCTTTTATTGATAATGTGGCGTGTGTAAGCATATATACCGAAAAATGCTGTATTGCATTTGAATATGAGGACGGGAGCAGAAAATGTGAAAGCGTCGATTATGAGCTTGAACGGCTTATGAAT